>URWL01000388.1 GCA_900551465.1 uncultured Blautia sp.
CGGCCTTCTCATTGCGCTTTCCGTAGTTCCCCGATATGCAGGAATCACCCATACCGCCGAACATATCCTGTTGTACGAAGATATAAGCTTTCTGGGAATCTTTTTCGGAAACCTTTTCTTTCTTTTTCATCTTCCTTTTCCTGCAGGCCGTCCCTTTCTTTTGATCTTCGGTATTTTTTCCGGTTTTTTTCTCGGAGGATGGATACTGGCTCTCGCTGAAATAGCAGATATGTTTCCTGTTTTTGCGCGTAGGATACGCCTGAACAGAGGACTTCCCCTGATTATTCTGTCTATTGCTGCCGGAAAATCCATCGGGGCATTTCTCTATTATTATTTTGGGTGGTAATCCTCCAAAATTATATTCATAAACAATATAAAAGTCAAAAGGAATTTTTCAGAAAGGAAATCAGATATGTCAACTTCTGAACAATTAAAAAAACAAAAACAATATCAACAATATGTAAAAAAGATCACTCCGTCCCACAGTCTTCCGCTGAACATGGCAAAAGCCTTTTTGACCGGAGGCCTGATCTGTACCTTTGGACAGTGGATACTGAACACAGCCTCATCCTTTGGACTTGATAAGGAAACCGCCGGTACCTGGTGTTCCCTGATCCTGATCCTTTTCAGCGTTATCCTTACCGGACTTAATATCTATCCCCGAATCGGAAAGTTCGGCGGAGCCGGTTCTCTGGTACCGATCACTGGATTTGCCAATTCTGTAGCCGCTTCTGCAATTGAATTTCAGACAGAAGGACAAGTATTCGGAATCGGATGTAAGATCTTTACAATCGCAGGGCCGGTGATCCTTTATGGGATTCTCAGTTCCTGGGGACTTGGCATCATCTATTATACCCTGAAAATAATGGAGGTGATCTCATGAAGCCAGGTGTTCCTTACGGAGCAGCAAGTATAGAATTTCTTCAGCCGGTCTATATTGAAAGCGCAGCCTCCATCACCGGTCAAAAAGAAGGCGACGGACCTCTTGGTGAGCTTTTTGACATGATCTCCCAGGATCCCCTTTTCGGAGAAAAAACATGGGAGGCCGCCGAAAGTACTCTCCAGAAAGAAACTGCCTTCCTTGCCATAGGAAAAGCAGGACTGAGACCTTCCGATATCCGCATGATCTTTGCAGGAGACCTTCTGGCCCAGACCATTGCTTCTTCCTTTGGAATAGCTGAAACAGGAATCCCTTATTACGGTCTGTACGGGGCCTGTTCCACTATGGGCGAAGCTTTATCCCTGGGCGCTATGGCTGCAGCCGCAGGATATGGAGATCATATACTCTGTGCAGCTTCCAGCCATTTTGCCACTGCCGAAAAAGAATTCCGTTTTCCACTGGGATACGGAAACCAGCGTCCGTTATCCGCTACCTGGACTGTAACCGGAAGCGGAGCCTGTGTGCTGGGATGCACCCCTCCGGTATCAAAGTCCCCAAAAAGCACAGATACTATGAGATTCCATAATGGCTGCGCTGTGATCACAGGAATCACTACCGGAAAAATCACAGACTTCGGCTTTAAAGATTCTCTGAACATGGGCGGATGCATGGCTCCTGCTGCCTGCAGTACCATATATCAGAATCTTTATGACTTTGGACGCACTCCCGAAGATTACGATGCCATATTTACCGGTGATCTGGGCATGATAGGCCAGCAGATCCTTCTGGACCTTCTTTCTGAAAAACAGATCGACATCCGTAACATCCATAAGGACTGCGGACTTATGATCTACGATAACAAAACCCAGGACACACATTCCGGCGGAAGCGGATGCGGATGCTCTGCAGCTGTTCTTGCAGCCTGCATTCTGCCTGAAGTTGCACGAGGAACCTGGAAAAGAATTCTTTTTGTGCCGACCGGCGCCATGCTTTCAAAGGTCAGCTATAATGAAGGAGCTTCCATTCCAGGTATTGCCCACGCAGTTGTCATTGAACACAGAGATCTCTGATCAGGAGGTATACTAATGGATTATATAAACGCATTCTGGGTGGGCGGCGCTATCTGCGCCCTGGTCCAGATTCTTCTTGATAAAACAAAACTTCTTCCCGGACGGGTCATGGTTCTTCTTGTATGTTCCGGTGCTGTCCTCAGCGCATTAGGGCTGTATCAGCCTCTTACAGACTACGCCGGCGCCGGTGCTTCTGTTCCTCTTTTGGGATTTGGACAGATTCTGTGGAAAGGAATGAAAAAAGCAATCGATCAGCAAGGACTGCTTGGACTTTTTACCGGAGGCTTTACTGCATGTTCTGCCGGAGTTTCCGCCGCTCTGATCTTTTCATGGATCGCCAGTCTCATATTTCGTCCTCAAATGAAAAAATAACTTCAGCCGAAAGGAGCAGCTTCTATGAGTTCCACGCTCTATTTACAGCTGGACCGTAATATACAGGTCCGGCATCCCCATGTATATCTTCAGGATATCGCCCGCCTGTCCTGTACAGACCCGAAAACACTGAACCGCCTGCGCGTCCTGCCTGTAGTCACA
>URWL01000389.1 GCA_900551465.1 uncultured Blautia sp.
TCGATAGAGTTCAAAGATATTTTTAATGTTTTCATAATGGTGACCTCCTTTAATTAGTTGTATTACAGCTTTTATCTTATACGTCTCATGATAAAAAGTCAAGGGAAAAGCTGTTAAATTTCCATGAAGTGGAAAATATGAGACAATGGAATTTGTAATAAAGATTCTGTTCATGTAAACGGAAGAGACAGTACCAGTGATATTTGAAATAATGACTAGTTGACATAGAAAAAGGAATGACATAAATATGAGTAAAAAAGTTGCGCTTCATAATCTGGGATGTAAGGTGAATGCCTATGAAGTAGAGGCAATGCAGCAGCTTCTGGAGCAGGCAGGATATGAGATTGTGCCTTTTCAGGAGGGAGCAGATGTATATCTGATCAATACCTGTACGGTAACTAATATAGCGGACAGAAAATCAAGACAGATGCTCCATAAAGCAAAAAAAATGAACCCGGATGCTATTGTAGTAGCTACCGGATGTTATGCCCAGACGGATACAGAGAAGCTGAAAGAAGATACATCCGTAGATCTGATCCTTGGAAATAATCAGAAAAATCAGATTGTTCAGGCTCTTGAAGAATTTGAAAAAGAACATGAAAGAGCAGCACGGGTGATAGAAATAAATAAAACAAAAGAATATGAGGAGCTTTCTATTGACCATACGGCAGAACATGTACGGGCATATATTAAAGTGCAGGATGGCTGTAATCAGTTTTGTACTTACTGTATCATTCCCTATGCAAGAGGGAGAGTACGCAGCCGTAAGATTACGGAAATTCTGGAAGAAGTAAGGAAGCTTGCAGCAGGCGGATATAAAGAGGTGGTGCTTACCGGTATCCATTTAAGCTCTTATGGTGTAGACTTTAAAGAAGAGGATAAAAAAGAAGATCTTCTTTCTTTGATCAGAGCAGTTCATGAGATAGAGGGCATCAAAAGAATTCGTTTGGGGTCATTGGAGCCTCGTATTATTACAGAAGAATTTATGGAAGGTATTTCAGCACTTCCAAAAGTATGCCCTCATTTTCATCTTTCTCTTCAGAGCGGCTGCAATAAGACTCTGAGGGATATGAACCGCAGATACAGCGCTGAAGAGTATGCGGAAAAATGTGAGCTGATCAGGAAATATTATCAGACCCCTGCGCTGACTACCGATGTGATCGTAGGCTTTCCTCAGGAGACAGAAGAAGATTTCCGGGAATCTTATGAATTTGTAAGGAATATCCATTTTTATGAGACGCATATTTTTAAGTATTCCAGACGTCAGGGTACAAAGGCGGCAGCTATGGCAGGACAGCTGACAGAAGCCGAAAAGGCAAAACGAAGTGAAAAAATGCTGGAATTACATGAACTCCGTGCCCAGGAATATGAAGAAAATATGATTGGCAGAGAGCTGGAGATTCTGATAGAGGAAGAGACGGAGATCGGTGGAAAAGTTTTTTATCTCAGCCACAGCAGAGAGTATGTAAAAGTTGCTGTAGAAAAACAGGAAGGAATTGGCATAAATGATCTTCTGACAGTCAAAATCGCCGATTTTGCCAGGGAACATATTCTTCTTGGGAAACCGACAGAAAACTCACCTTGTATTTTACGGTGAATTATATTAAAATAGAAAAGAAATAATAGTAAGGACGTGAGAAAAAATGGCAGAAAACAATTTAGGAAATACACAGTATTTCAGGACAAAACCGGATCAGGAACTGGAGGTAAAAGAAGTTTTGGATCTGGTGTACAATGCAATGGACGAAAAAGGATATAATCCGGTCAATCAGATCGTAGGCTATATTATGTCCGGTGATCCAACTTATATTACCAGTCATAAAGGTGCCAGAAGCATGATCATGAAGGTAGAAAGAGATGAACTGGTAGAGGAGCTTTTGAATGAATATATCAGAAATCGCTCCTGGGAACGCTGATATGCGTATATTAGGACTGGATTATGGCTCTAAGACCGTAGGTGTGGCAGTCAGTGACCCTTTGGGGCTGACTGCTCAAAAAGTGGAGACCATATGGAGAAAGCAGGAAAACAAGCTTCGAAAAACACTGGCTCGTATAGAGGAACTGGTGGCGGAGTATGGTGTAGAACAGATTGTTGTGGGACTTCCGAAAAACATGAACAATACCCTTGGAGAAAGGGCAGAAAAATCTCTGGAATTTAAGGAAACACTGGAGAGAAGGACGGGTCTGCCTGTGGTCATGTGGGACGAACGTTTGACAACAATGGAGGCGAACCGTGTTCTTATGGAAGGCGGAGTACGCCGTGAGGACAGAAAAGAGCATCTGGATTCTCTGGCGGCAGTTTTGATTTTGCAGGGATATCTGGATTCTCTGACAAACAGATAAGGATGGCAGAATGGAAAAAATCAGATTTCAGTCCCCGGATGGGACAACAGAAGAGTTTTATGTAGAAGAACAGACAATGATCGCAGGGAAATCATATCTTCTTGTATCAGATTCCCTGGAAGATG
>URWL01000390.1 GCA_900551465.1 uncultured Blautia sp.
TGCAGACATTTATTGGAAACTGGAATGATTTTTTCTGGGCATGGCTGGTAACAGAAGATCAGAATCTGTGGACCTTAAATGTAGCTCTTTACAACATTTCCAATAATGCAGGAACCAAACAGAATGCTCTGATGGGACTGGCGGTTGTGACTATCACACCGGTAATACTGCTGTCTATTCTGTTTTCCAGACAGCTGAAGCAGAGCATTGCGGCATCAGGAGTCAAAGGCTGACGATGGGTGTAATAATTGAAAAACAGAAGAATCCTGTTGCTGAAAACCGGAAAAAAAGGTATGATAAAATTATAGAGGCAGGAGTGTATTATGGAATTAACAGGTATGGTAACCACAAGAGAAGAATTTCTGTATCCGGACAGTCTGTGCGGCAGACTTCCGGAGGAACTGCAGATTACCATGGCTGGAAACGGCAGACCGGGGATCCAGCTGATACTTGAGACCAGTGGAAAAAAGGTGAACTTTTTCCTGAAGGGAAAGGGTTTTTGTGGAGAATGGTATGAAATGAAAGACATTCCGGTGGAATACAATACCGGAGACGGAGTTTCCCAGGGAGGCGCTATGGTGCTGGAAACACCGCCAGGAGAAAAACCGGATTATGTGACCCGCCTGGCACCTTTTCGTGTTTATGACTGTCTTTGCTGGACAGACAGCGGGGAGATTCCCGTAAGAAACCAAAAGGCCGCAGCATATCTCTGTCTTGTGCCGGACAAGGGGCTGGAACCGGGAGAATATCATCTGAGTCTTGGGGCAGAAACAGAAGAAGGATTCTGGGAATGCAGTATATCTGTAAAGGTCTGCAGCGTGCGGATTCCGGAGGATGCGTTTCCCGTTACAAACTGGTTTTCCCTGGAGGCAATAAGCCGGTTCCATCATGTGGAAATGGGAACTCCGGAGTATCTGGATATGCTGAGAGCTTACGTTCGTGCAATGAGAAGGCTTCATCAGAAAATCTTTTATATACAGCTGGATGAACAGTGCGTCAGCATCAAAGAACCGATTGCTTTTGACTTTGAGTACTTAACACCGGTGATCCAATGCTTTTTTGAAGAAGGAATGGAGATCATGGAGATTGGAGCGCTTCTTCACCGTGGATTTCTTCCGGATGGAAGTCCGGATATGTATACGGACAGCTTTACCTGCATGATGGATAAAAATCTGAAGTTTGATACACTGGAGGGATACGTTCATACAGTGAAGCTGGTACAGGCGCTGGCTTCTTATCTGAAGAAGCATGGATGGGAAAAAAAGATCCTGTTTCATATCCATGATGAGCCGGATATCCATGTAAAAAACCAGGCAGCGCTGGAATCAAGGCGCCGTCAGTATTACCTGGCTTCAGGAATCCTTCGTAAATATCTTCCTGGTGTACAGATCATAGAAGCGGTTGATACCGCAGAGTTTTATGGAGGAGTGGATATCTGGGTTCCGGGAACAGCCGGATATGAAAAAAAGAAGGCTGAGTTTGATCAGCTTATCCGTCTGGGTGAAACTGTGTGGACTTATGTCTGCTGCGGGCCGGAGGGAGAATGGCTTAATCGTTTTCTGGATTTTCATCTGATACGTGGAAGGCTTCTGTTCTGGGGCTGTGCCAGAAACAGGATTTCCGGATTCCTCCACTGGGGATTTAACCAGTTTCCGGGAGGAATGGATCCATTCAAAGGAACCAGCTGTCCAAATGATACAGGAATAGGAACTGCCTTTCCCTGTGGTGATTCTTTTCTGGTGTATCCGGGAAAAGAGGGACCGGAGATCAGTATGCGTCTGGAAGCGCAGCGGAGAGGTGCGGAGGATGCGGCGCTTTGGGGGCTGCTTCTGAAAAAAGATCCGCAGCTTCATGACTGGCTTCTGGATCAGATGTTTACGAATAATTACACATACAGCAGGGATCCGGAGAAATTTGACCGGGTTTACACACAGCTTCTGGAAAGTCTGGAAAAATACAGCTGACCGGAAGACCGGCAGAAAACAGACAGGAGAGAGCATGAGCGGCAAAAAAAAGAAACGGACATTAAAACGAGAGATCACACTTCTGACGATGGCAACATCCTTTGGAGCTCTGGTTCTGTTTGGGACAGTGATGATCGTGATGTTTTTTGTGTTTTTTCTGGGGAATATACGGGAGGATATGGAAAATATCCTCCAGAATACCCTTCAGAATTATCAGGCAAAAATGCAGTTTATCCAGGACGGAGCTGTAATGATCCGTCACAATTCTATACTGCGGGATTTTTTTGACGCAGACTGGACAGACAGGGCAGAAATGGAAAAACAGCTTTCCTACAGCATGGAGTTATTTTCCAACCGGAATATAACAGAAGGGCAAAGTCCTTTTGTGACCAGTGTGTGTCTGTTTAATAAAAAGGATGAGTATGTCAGGGAGCACTATTATCCAATGACGGTTTCGGCAGGGAGGAATAAGGAAATCGGGTAT
>URWL01000391.1 GCA_900551465.1 uncultured Blautia sp.
GGTGTATCTCCATCCTTTTCATAAAGAATTCTTCCGGAAAGCCCATCCATAAGCACTGCCGACATCGAATAAAGGCTTCCGGGTTTTCCTTCTGACGCAGGAATATCAAGCTTCTTCTTTTCCACAGTATTCTTTTCAGCAAAAACCTCTGCCCGCACATTTTCCCATATACCTGAAATGCTCAGAAAAAAAATGACAGACGGCAGCAGAATCTTTAAAACAGCTTGTCTCATATCCATACCCCTCTTTTTTGATTATAGGATAATTCTATGCATACAAATCTGCTTTATTCTGCCTTCCGTCTGTCATATTGCTTCATCCGTTATAAGTACGGTTCCAGCGTTTAGAAAGAGGAAGCTCTTCTTTTGAAAGACTATATAGCTCCTCTATATAGGCCGGAGCCTCTTCTGCCGCCTGGTCAAAATACCGATGCAGTTCTTTTACAGGTTTCTCTGATCCCGGCACCGGATCTTTTTCCATAAAGAATTCCAGCGCAGAACGGGATTTCCTTTTTCCAGCTATCCGGGTAACCAATGCAACAAGAAAACGCCTTTTCCCTCTATTATCATACACCATTGCATTTGTAAGGAATTTCATCATTCTTAAAGAAACAAGAATGTCCCTTGTTCCCAGTCCCGGGAACATTTTGCGAATCACCCTTGCATAGGAAACCTTAGGAACAATGCAGTCCGAAGGATAGAAATGATATGGATTTTTATTTGTTTCCAGCATAAGGGTCCTGTCAAATTCTTTTTCAAGAAGTGTATGCGTGATCACCTTGGCTTTTGCCATATCTTCCACATAAGGATGGCATACACTGTCCAGGAGATAATGGCATCCAAAGCCCAGAAGATACGCAAGAAGCCTTTCATCATCCCGGGCACGCACCATGCTCATTCCTCTCAGAAAAAAGGAGGCTGCCGGTATACTGTGCATTTCCACACCAATACTGCTGACAGAAAGATTCGTCAGATCATAAAAAAGAATATCCGGACCATGAAGTCCAATACGAAACAGATCTCCATTTTTTCGGATCACTTTTCGAATCTCTTCCGGAAGCTGTTTATATACTATTTTTCCAAACAAATCATGGGTATATGTAGTTGGCATAAATGTCTTTCCTTTCTTATACGTCCAGCCTGAGCTGGATTTCCTCTTCTGCTTCTGCCTTAAAATCTTCCATCTGTACCGGATCCATCACCGGCAATTCATCTATTGCCTGCACCCCGAAAGAGCGCAGAAACTCTTCTGTGGTACCAAAAAGAATGGGACGTCCCGGTGCATCCAGTCTCCCAAGTTCTTTGACAAGTTCATATTCTACAAGCTTATTGATCGCATGGTCACATTTTACACCTCGTATCTTTTCTATCTCTGCTTTTGTAACCGGCTGCTTATAAGCAATGATAGATAAGGTTTCCAGCATAACATCCGAAAGAGCCGGCTTCTGCGGATGCATGGCAATCTGAATCAGATTATCATAAAATTCTTTTTTTGTGCACATCTGATAAGATTGTTCCAGTTCAATAATCTGGATCCCTCTGTCTTCCTCCTCGTATCGTTCCATCATATGATGGATCAGCTTTCTGGTAGTATCTTTGTCCTGACCTACCGCCTCGGCAATTCGAGAAAGCTCCACCGAATCTCCCATAGCAAAAAGAATAGCTTCAATTGCTGCTTCTGTTCTTTTTATTCCCATAATTCTCCTTATTCCGATTATTCGTCCGCAAATTCTGTCAGATGCCTCCACGTTTCCGGGTCTTCTCTGACCTCAATCTGAATATCATCAAATAATGTTTCCTGCTCTGCATGGATATATCCCATCTTCATTAATTCAAGGATTGATAAAAATGTCACGATCATCTGAATACGGGACGTCTGTCCCTCCATCAATTTCCGAAAGCTGAAACTGCGATGGCTGGCTGCGTATTCTTTCATTTCCAGCATTTTATCTGAGAGACTGACTTCCTCCTTTTCAATCGTTCCGAATTTGCTTCTGATCGGATCGATCTTCGCCTCCTGTTTTTTCAGAATAGATTTATAAATCTGATTCAGCTTTTCCAAAGTAAGAGAGGCAAGCAGTTCCTGGGGATCTACCGGTTCCCGGTATTTCAGTACTTCCTGGGGGATTGTCGCTTTTTTATAAAACACACCAGCCGCTCCATCCAGCTTATCCTTTAGTTCATAGGACATAAACTTGTACATTTTGTATTCCAGAAGTTTCTGTACAAGCTCCTCTCTCGGATCCTCTTCCTGACCTTCTTCGTTTACTTCCCTTGGAAGAAGCATTTTACATTTAATATCCAGAAGCGTGGCAGCCATTACAAGAAATTCACTCATCGTCCCCAAATCTTCTGTTTCCATTCCATGTATATATTCCATATACTGATCTGTTATCTCTACAATCGGAATATCATAGAT
>URWL01000392.1 GCA_900551465.1 uncultured Blautia sp.
ATGCAGACAGGCAGACACATTCAGGTATTTTTACTCTCTATTACAAGAAAAGCCCGGATGTACTTCGTGGCGCCAAGAAGCCGGATGGTACTTATGAATACGAAGAACCGGTATCCTATTGGATGCCTTTTGACGGAGGCATTGGTTTTCATGATGCGCCCTGGAGAGATGCTTTCGGAGGAGACATTTATCTGACCAGCGGATCCCATGGATGTATCAATCTTCCGCCGGACAATGCGGCTGTATTGTACAGTATGATTGACTATAATGTTCCGATCATATGTTTTTACTAAAGAAATTGGAGGAATAAGAAAAATGAGCAGATCTTTTGACTTTATACTTGCAGGAGCATCGCTGATCGTGGGGATTATGCTTCTGACCGGAAATGGAGCATTTTTTATGAAGGGCGGAAATGCACAGCTCCGTAAAAAAAAATATGATGAGAAAAAAATGGAGAAAGGCTCAGGTCTTGCCCTTGTTTTGATCGGTATCGCAACATTTATTGATTCTTATACGACAACGGTTGCTGCAAAGATTGGATATATAGTAGTTCTGGCTGTGATTTTAGGCGGACTGGTATGGTATATCAAAAAGAAATGTACAAAATAACAAAAGAGTTTCGTATATAAATGAGAAACAGCATGGAATTCGGAAAATCCGTTTCCATGCTGTTTTTCATTCGCTGGGAGTACAGTATCTTCTATGCTGACTTTCCCGGTGAAAACGCTTCGTACACGTTTGAAGATAAAGAGGAAGCAAATTCTTCAGGGGTTGAGAAGGTATTGTTTACAATAATGCAGTAAGATCCAGGGGACAGGAGATTTGGAAATCTGGTTCTGGAACATCTCCGAATCCATAGGAAGCGAATATAAAGGGAATATTGGCTTTTTGACAGGCGAGAAAATCCCCCATGGTATCGCCTACATAAACAGGTGATTCCAGATGATGAATTTCCATTAGTCGGAGGATCGTATCATTTTTTTCCATACCAGTATCTCCGAAGCACAGATGTCCTTTGAAATATTTACCAAGACCCGAGGATTTCAGAAATACTTCAATATATCCGGCCTGGCAGTTGCTTACAATATAAAGAGGATATTTTTCAGAAAGATATTTGAGAGTCTCTTCCAGATTTTCATAGAGAGGTGCACAGGTTTCAAGAAGAGCCTCATGTTCAGCCTGACAGCAGCCGTCAATGATACGAAGCTGTTCAGACTCCGGAACATCTGGAAAAAGCTGTGCTGCAATAGCCGGAAGAGGCTGCCCGAAAAGTCCCATCAGTCTTTCGGCAGTGATGGATATATTCATATGTTCCTTGTCATGCAGATAAGAATCCCAGGATTTTGCAACAATTTCTGTGGAATCCCACAGAGTTCCATCTACATCAAAAATAATACTGTCCATAAAATTCCTTCCTATTATAATTATATGATATTCTGAGTTTATCTTTAACATTTTGGATTATACACAGGGAAAATAAAAAAATCAACCTGTGGGAAAAAATAATTGCTGTATAAAACACCCGGTAATTATAAGCGCAGGGAAAATAGGGAAAGAGAAGTGACGGAGAATCTGAATTTTAATGGAAAAAGGGGAAAACATGTGATACAATAGAGCCACTTGATAACAGCAACGAGGTTACAGAGATGAATTACAGCCATACGGTAAAAGCCAGATTTCTGGACAGACCCAATCGTTTTGTCGCTCATGTGGAGCTGGACGGGCAGACAGAAACTGTGCATGTAAAAAATACAGGAAGATGCAGGGAGCTTCTGGTTCCCGGATATGAGGTGATTCTTGAGGAAGGACAGAACCCGGCACGAAAAACCAGATATGATCTGATCAGCGTGTGCAAGGAGGGACGATGGATTAACATGGATTCCCAGGCGCCAAATAAGGCGGCGGAGGAATGGCTTTTAAAGGGAGGAGTTTTTCCGGAGGATATTTCTGTGTACAGAGAAAGGAAATACGGAAACTCCAGATTTGACCTTTATATTGAGTCGCCTGTCAGAAAGGCATTTATGGAAGTTAAGGGGGTAACGTTAGAAGAGGATAATATTGTACGATTTCCGGATGCGCCTACAGAAAGAGGGGTAAAGCATGTACGGGAGCTGATCCAGTGCATGAAAGACGGATATGAAGCGTACCTTCTTTTGGTGATACAGATGAAAGATGTGAGAAATTTTCAGCCAAACTGGAAAACTCATCCGGAATTTGGAATGGTTCTGAGAGAGGCGGCTGAAGCAGGAGTAAAGCTTCTGGCTTACGACTGCCTGGTAGGAGAAAATTTTATGGAAATATGCGATCCGGTTTCCATAGATCTGGAGGTGCCTCATGGAGAATAAGATCCCTGTATTTCAGGATAAGCCGGACACACATATGGAAAGTACTTGTTCTGATAAAGTC
>URWL01000393.1 GCA_900551465.1 uncultured Blautia sp.
TTTCCTTTGGCACGCACCAATGACTCATCAATAAAAGCACAGATACTATCTGACGTCCGTTGCACTTCTCTTACACATTCTTTGCTGTGTTCGCTCTCCGTGAACTTTCCCTGTTCGTACAGATTTTTCAATGCAATCATCGCCATATGAATTGCATAATCGGATTCTGCCTGTACCTTTTCCTTTAAGTGCAGATCTTTTTCACCACTTTTTACTACCCGGTTCATATCGAGAATCAGTAGTCTGCGATAAAAAGCATCTGACTTATTCTCAAGATTCTGCGGCATTTCATTGGTAGAAAAAAGCAGCTTCGCATAAGAGTGGAAATGAATTGCATCCTGTCCTTTTTTCTCATAGATCAGTGTGTCCTCACCGACTGCTTTCTTTAATACATCTGTGTTCTCCATTGCTTTGCAGGGAATATCCGCACAGGCATTTAACAGCTTTCCATACATTCCAGTCGCATAGAATCGTTTGTTCAAATCCTGTAAAGAAATACTGGACATATTAGTAATCCCAACGATATGCTGGATCAGTGATACTGCCACAGACTTTCCAGTTCCACCATTTCCTTTCAGTGTAAGGAATTTCTGAAACTGCGTGTCCTGTGTCATGCAGTATCCAAAATACTCCCAGAATGTCTGCTGTTCTTCTTTATTTGGAAGAGACGATGCAAGATACTTTTTGATATTTTCTCCATCTTGTAACACCTGCTCACAATCCTCTGGATAATAGGGAAATGGAATCTGATTGATTGTCAGATAATCCGGATTGTGTTCCAGCATTTCACCCGTAACCGGATCATAATATCCATTTTTGAAGTTGATCCACCTCACAGGTTGTTTATTTAGTTCATATGCCTCTCGGTGAACTTTTGGCTGTGCGATCAGCAGATTATAGATTCTTTTGATCACTCCACTCTGTACCTGGTCACGATAGATCAGCTTCTGGATACGGTATTTCATTCTTACCCCATCATGGTCTTCCAGGAAAACACCATGCTCATAATAATACGGTGTGATTCCCACCACAAAAAACTGAACATTCTCCACCAGGTAATCTACAATCTCCATATCCCGGACACCTTTCACATTTCCTTTTGCATCAAATAAGTGAAAACGGCTCAGTTCCGGTTCTTCTTTCGGATCTCGCTCAAACCGAAGAATATACTTTTCCAGTAATTTCTCAACTTCTTTCTGATTATCCAGTTTGCCAAGGTACTCCTTCTCTTTGAACAACTGCCAGCCCGCTTTTCCATCAAGACCAGCGTCTTTGAAAAATGTCTGTAACTTATCATTCATCCACTTCACCGTACAGGCAGTCACATAATGATAGGCACTCTGACAGCTTCCAGTAAACTGAATAGATCTCATTTCCTCTATAAAAGAATCTGCACTGAAATAATATCCATCATCTTCCTGCACCAGACAAAGTGCCTGATAACCTGACATCACAATATTCAATGCGATATCCTGATTGTCCACCAGAAAAATATAGGTCTGTGCTGTCCCTTCCGGATTGGTTTCCATATAATGCTTCAAAAACTTCTTGTTCAAACTTATCACTTCCTTTCAGACAAAGAAAAAGACGCAAGCCATATTTTATGACTCACGCCTTACTTCACTCACAATATTCTATTTTTATCAGTTACCTGCCAGATTGGTTACTGGCAATTCTTATGCATAAATCAATTCTTTCAAGATAATCTCCTCTGCAATCGCTCTGTGCTGATTAGCTGCTCTTACCCATGCCATCTGATCTTTCTCCTTATCTGGCAGTGGTTCTTTTTCTTCCAACTGCTCCAAGATTACTTCTTCCCGTTCTCTTGCTGCCTTGTCCACTTCCAGAAGATGCTCGCCAATCGTATCCTGTAAAAGCATCACCTGATACGTTGAGTTTCGATGGTTCTTCAGATAATCTCTGCGAAGAAATCCATATTTGCCAAGTTGCTCCATCTGCTCACCGGATTTATAGGTGAGATTCGGAATCAGGTATCCATTGACATTTGTATAAGTCAGTTTCATATCCCTATGACCTCTCTTTCGTTTAAACTGTTGTCTGTAACAGAACCAACTGTTCATGTTACGTCATTGCTACAAATCTTTCTTTCCATATCATTTTGAATCCAACCCGGGCAGATTTTCTTCAAAATCATGGTAAAAGTGCTTCGTTTCTGTGTTGGGAAAATGAACGGAAACACTTGATTTTACTGACTTTCTTCAATGTAACCTTATTATAACGTCCTCCCCATACCCCACCGCCGGATCAGGATATTTCTCGATCCCCGGCAATGGCTGTGCTCCTCTCCTTAAATATGCTTTTACCTTTTCCCCATACAGATATGGATCGTTCCCCCTTACGATCCCCCACTCCATCAAAAGCGCTGCCGCTCC
>URWL01000394.1 GCA_900551465.1 uncultured Blautia sp.
CTCATATGCAGCATCAAACAGAATAACAGCGTTCATTTTATTTGCATAGTCTACCCATGCCTGTAATGCTGTCCTGCTAAATACAGCACCGGTTGGATTATTTGGAGAGCAGATGTAGATCACATCTGCCGCAATTCCCGGATCAGGATCAGGGACAAATCCGTTTTCCTCTCCTGCAGGAATATGGATAACCGTATTTCCGGCAATCACATTCGCATCTACATACGCAGGATAAGCCGGTTCCATGATCAGTACTGTTTTTTCCTTTCCGAATAAGTCCAGGATATCCCCCAGTTCATCGCTTGCTCCACTGGAAACAAATACTTCCTCATTGCTTATATTTACTCCTCTTTTATGATAATATGCCGCAATGGTTCTCCGAAGCTCCATATCCCCACATTCCGGCATATAGCCGTGAAATGTTGTTTTGTGCGCCTGGTCTTCTACTGCCTCATGCAGTTTTTGGATGACAGCATCGCAAAGGGGCAGAGAAACATCGCCGATTCCCATTCGATAGAGATGTGTTCCGGGATGTGCTTCCAGATAAGTATTTGTTTTCTGGGCGATATTATAAAATAAATAAGATTCTTTTAAATTCCTGTAATTCATATTTGGTATCATTTTTCGGATCTCCTTTTTTTTATCAATAAACAGCTGAAACTCCTATAGTAATTTCTTCCAGTACATCCAAAAGTACCTTTACGGTATCCAAAGAGGTAAACATAGTTACATTATTTTCAATGGCTGTCCTTCTGATTGCCAGTCCATCTTCATAATGAATGCCGGACAAAATAGCTCTTGTGTTAATAACATAGCTTACATAGCCAGATCTTATAGCTTCCAGGATTTCTGTACTGTTTTCGCTGAGTTTCCTGCGAATACGTGTACGGATTCCATGTTCTTTCAAAAATTCTCCGGTTCCAACTGTTGCTTCTATGTTAAATCCCATGTCATAAAACCTCTGAATAAGCGGCAGAGCCTCCTCTTTATCTTCATCTGCAAGGGTTACCATAACAGTTCCGTAATTCTGCATTTTTACACCGGAAGCAATTAAGGCTTTATACATGGCACGCGGAAGCTTCCGGTCATAACCTATGGATTCTCCTGTTGATTTCATCTCCGGAGATAAATATGCATCCATTCCATTTAATTTTGCAAAAGAAAAGGCAGGAGCTTTTACATACCAGAAACTCTTTTCTTCTGGATAGCATGTGGAGATACCCTGGTCTTTCAGACTGATGCCAAGGATCACCCTTGTGGCAATATCCGCCAGGGAATAACCGGTAGCCTTTGATAAAAACGGAACCGTTCTGGATGATCGCGGATTTACTTCTATAATATATACATTTTCCTCCTGATCCACAATAAACTGAATATTAAATAATCCTCTGATTCCAATTCCAAGACCTAATTTTCTGGTATAATCCAAAATCACTTCTTTTACATGGTCTGAAAGGCTGTAGCTAGGATACACACTTATGGAATCGCCGGAATGTACGCCAGTTCTCTCCACCAGTTCCATGATACCAGGTACAAATACATCCTGTCCGTCGCATACTCCATCGACTTCCACTTCTTTTCCCCTGATATAATGATCCACTAATACCGGTTTTTCTTCATTGATTTCCACTGCTGTTTTCAGGTATTGCCGCAGCTGTTCTTCTTTTGCCACAATCTGCATGGCTCTTCCTCCCAGCACAAAACTCGGACGTACAAGCACCGGATAACCTATTTCTGCAGCTGCCTTTACACCGTCTTCAATGTTTGTCACAGCCTGTCCTTTCGGCTGCGGAATCGAAAGAGCCGCTAAAAGCTTTTCAAAAGAATCCCTGTTCTCTGCCTTTTCGATTGCTTTGCAGTCTGTTCCGATAATCGTTACTCCTCTGGCTTCCAGAGGCTCTGCCAGATTAATAGCAGTCTGACCTCCCAGAGATGCTATTACGCCATCCGGGTGCTCCAGCTCAATTACATTCATCACATCCTCAACACAAAGCGGTTCAAAATACAGTTTATCGGAAGTCGTGTAATCCGTAGAAACTGTTTCCGGATTATTATTGATCACAATGGCTTCATACCCGGCATTGCGGATTGTTTTCACAGCGTGGACTGTCGAATAGTCAAACTCAACTCCCTGCCCGATCCTGATCGGACCGGAACCAAGCACCAGAATTTTTTTTCTGTCTTCTGCTATTGATTCGTTTTCCTCTTCATAAGTAGAGTAAAAATAGGGGACATAACTGTCAAATTCCGAAGCACAGGTATCGATCATTTTATAAACCGGAAACAAGTTCGATTCTTTTCTGATACGAAAGACTGTAGCTTCATCTGTATCCCAAAGCCATGCTATGGCACGATCGGAAAAGCCTTCTTTTTTTGCCTGGTAC
>URWL01000395.1 GCA_900551465.1 uncultured Blautia sp.
TGCCAATACTATCAGCAAAAAGATCAGGATAAAAATACAGGCAAGCAGACGCTGGGTGGATAAAATGAATATGCTGATGGAGTCTATGCAGACATCCAGTGGATTAAAATTAAGTCTTCGATGGAAGAATAAAAGGGCAGAAAAAGAGGAACAGCTGGATACTCGTACTTTAGTAGAATTGCTGCAGAAAGATGCGGAGATCATGCGTGAAGAAGAAGCAGAAAGTCTTTCCCGCCATTTTCGTTCTAAAATCCAGGAGGCGCGTAAAATTGCAGGTGAAACCGGAGCTGTTCAGTCTTTTCATGCAATTATGAGGGAAGTACTGGATTACCGAAAATGGTTTGAATTTCAGTTAGAATGCCAGAAAACAGGGGAAAAGAAAAGAGAATTAACAGACCGCGTATTTTTCACTTTCAGTGGAGGTGAAAAAGCTATGGCTATGTATGTTCCTTTATTCTCAGCAGTGGTAGCCAAGTACGCAGGAGCACGGGATGACGCCCCCAAATTGATTTCTCTTGATGAGGCTTTTGCCGGTGTGGATGAAACAAATATACGTGATATGTTCCGGTTGATGGTAGAATTTGAATTTAACTTTATGATTAATTCTCAGATTTTATGGGGGGATTATGATACGGTTCCGGGACTGGCTATTTATCAGCTGATCCGGCCGGAAAATGCAAGATTTGTTTCTGTGATACGATATATCTGGAATGGAAAAATGAAAATTATGGTGAATAGAAATGAGGAACAGGGGCTGCAGTAAATGAAAGACATACAGGATAAAAAAAGACTGGATGAATGCCTGGAATATTTTCGTCAACGCCCGGTCTACCGAAAAATATTTTTGAAATGGAAAGAGAAGTATGCCAGTCTTGGACGCCTGGGAGGCAAAGTTGTTCTTTCTGGATTAAGCAAAGAAGAAAAGGCACAACTCAGTGGTTTTTTTCAAAAAGACTATACAGAGAATAAAACAGTAACCATTTCTGCCGCATTGTTTGAAAAATGTCTTCAGGACAGTCGTTTTGCAGGAATTACAGGGGAGGAGCTGCTGAGAGAATATTTCGGCCAGGAGCTGGAGGTGAAAAAAGAGGAAAAACAAAAACAACTGGAAAAGAGATGTGCTTTTTTTGAAGGGATCATAGAAACGTGGAAGGGGAATCCAGGCGCTTTGTGGATTGAACAGGTTATGGAAAAGCATCTGGCAGGCTATGAGCTTCTTATCCAGCAGTATGGGGAAGATTCAGAAGGTCTTTGCAGTATACTTGACAGTTTTCTGGCAGCAGTAAGAAGATTGGATGATAATCATATGGAAGGTGCTGAAAACAGAGAACTGCTTTCGGTATTTGCTGCAAAAGTAACTGGGAATCCTCATTATTTTGACACAGGAACAACAGCAGAAAAAATACTGACAGCTTTTTTAACATGGCATTTTCCGGAAAATCATGAAGGAAAGATATCAGGAGCAGAAGATAAAAACCGTCTTTTCTATAATGTGGGAATCCGAAAGGATGATCTGTCCAATGACGTTCTTGTTTATGGGATTCGTGCATGGAAAAAAGACGGAAGTCTGCATCAGGGCATAGAAGGATTCTGGAAAGAGTATGAGCCATTGCGTCTGACTTTGAATACATTAGGCAATATTCAACGTGTGAAGGCCCGGCAGAAAGATATTTATGTGGTTGAAAATCCGGCGGTATTTTTTTTGCTGATCGACCAGATTCCCGAATGTACGGCTGTGTGTGTCAATGGTCAGCCAAGACTTGCAGCATTAACTCTTTTGGACAAATTAAAAGATAGTTACAGACTTTTCTATGCGGGTGATTATGATCCTGAGGGACTGCTTATAGCACAAAAATTAAAAGAACGATATGGAGACAGCTTCTGTTTCTGGAAATATGAGAAGAAATGGTATTTACAGTTTTTGTCAGAGGTGGAATTAAGTTCACAGAGGCTGAAAAAGCTTGATCAACTGTATAGAAAAGAACTGACAGAAATCCGGGAAGCTATGAAACAAGAGAAAAAAGCTGCTTATCAGGAGGCAATGCTGGAAATATATTTTGAGTAATGAGAAATAGTAAAATAAATATTACGACCTGTGACAGGAACAATGAAAGAATATGATGGTATTACATGAATCAAGCATTGGAAAATTATTTTCGTCAGTGTTTGAAATAGAGGAGATTATAAATTATGAAACAGGAAACGATAAACAGAATTAGAAAATTTACTGAAGACAGAGACTGGGATCAATTTCATTCCCCTGCAAATCTTGCGAAATCAATTGTGATTGAGGCAGCGGAGCTTTTAGAGTGCTTTCAATGGTCTGAGGAAGAATATGATCTGCAGCATGTGAAAGAAGAATTGGCTGATATTCTGGTGTAT
>URWL01000396.1 GCA_900551465.1 uncultured Blautia sp.
CTCCGACGGCAGTTTATCCTCCGGCTGCAGGTTATTTAATTTTATGTAACTATAGATCGCATCAGAAATCTTCAGATAAAGCGAATCTTTTTCTACTGGTTTTAATAAAATATCCGTTTTTTTCATACTGTCCTCTTTCATCATTGATGATTTTATATGTAAAATTATATGCCGAAACATATAAAACCGTCAAGCGGATATCCTGTACAGGTCTAAAATATACACACAAAAACAGCCATCACTGAAAAGTAATGACTGTTCTGTCTGTGTCATTATATTATCTGCAGATCTCCATTCCGCATGGAAGAGCTTCTCCGGCCGCCTCACGATCGTCTGTCACAGTCTCGTACAGGCGAAAACCTCCTGAGAAATTCCTGCAGTCATATCCTTCCTGTGTCAGTATCCTGTACGCAATATAGCTTCTCAGCCCACTCTGACAGATAATGTATACCTTTTTATTTTTATCCAGCTCCGAAAGTCTGTCACGAAGTTCATCCACCGGAATATTGATAAATCCCTCTATATGACCTCTGCTATACTCCCATGGTGTCCTTGTATCCAGAAGGATCACACTTCCGTCACGAGGAAGTCCTTCCACATCTTCGGTAAAGAACTGCTTCAATCTGCCCTCTGCTATATTTTCTATCATAAATCCGGCCATGTTTACAGGATCTTTTGCTGAAGAGTAAGGAGGTGCATAAGCCAAATCCAGTTCCTTAAGCTGAAGCGCTGTGATTCCGGCATACATAGCAGTTGCAAGTACATCGATTCTCTTGTCAACTCCATCATAACCTATGATCTGTGCTCCAAGAAGTTTATAACTTCCTTTTTCAAAGATCACCTTCATAGTCATAAGCTTTCCGCCCGGATAGTAGGAAGCATGATTTGCAGGTGATAAATAAACTTTATCATAATCAATGCCGGATTTCTGAGCTGTCCGTTCATTGATCCCTGTAGAGGCCACTGTCATATCAAACACTTTTATTACAGAAGATCCCTGAGAACCAGGATAATGGCTGTCTCCTCCAAAGATATTGTCAGCAGCAATCCGCCCCTGCTTATTTGCCGGACCAGCCAGCGAAATCAGCGCTTTTTCTCCAGTAATATAATGTTTTACCTCTACTGCATCGCCTGCGGCATAAATATTCAGCGCGGAAGTCTCCATTCGGTCATTAACCACAATACTTCCCTTTAATCCAAGTTCTAATCCTGCTTCCCTTGCAAGATGGGAATCCGGAGAAACGCCAATGGCAAGGATCACCATGTCAGCTTCCAGAGGCTGTTCATCCTTCAGAAGCACCCTGGTTCCTTTTTCTCCCTTTTCAAATCCTGCCACTGTATGGCCAAGCATCAGCTTCACTCCGTGGCTTCTCATTTTCCCATGAACAAAGGCTGCCATATCGGAATCCAAAGGATTCATCAGCTGTTTCGGCCTCTGTACAATAGTCACATCCATCCCCAATTCTCTGAGATTTTCTGCCAGTTCCAGACCAATATAACCTCCTCCTGCCAAGACTACAGATCTGGGATGATTTTTTTCTACAAATTCACGGATCTTAAAAGTATCCTCAACTGTTCTCAACGTAAAAAGATTGTCAATCTCTGTTCCGGGAAGATCCGGCCACACTGGTTTTGCTCCTGTAGAAATCAAAAGTTTATCATAGCTTTCCTCAAAAATATCTCCGGTATTCAGATTTTTTACTTCAACAGTCTGTTTCTCCGGATTTATCCTGGTTACTTCATGTTTTACACGCATTTCAATCTGAAAACGCTTCCAGAAACTTTCCGGTGTCTGCAAAGTCAGTTCTTCCTTATCTGTGATTACTCCACCGATATAATAAGGCAGTCCGCAGTTTGCATAAGAAATATATCCTGATTTTTCAAAAACAATGATCTGGGCCTTTTCATCCAGTCTTCGTATTCTGGCTGCTGCAGTTGCTCCCCCTGCAACACCTCCGATAATGACAACCTTCATTTTATTTTTCCACCTTTCCACGGTAGCTGCTGATACCGCCAAGATTTGTAACTTTTGCATACCCCATCTGCTGTAGCTGTGCTGCTGCCATTCGGCTTCTTGCTCCACTTAAACAGTATACAAAAAGGGGAACTGCTTTATCGATCAGTTTTTCCACTTTTCCGATTTCCTGAAGAGGGATATTCCAGCTTCCGGGAACTCTTCCCTCCAGATATTCCTGCTGAGTCCTTACATCAAGAAGAACCGCATCCTTAGTATTTTTATAGATTTCAATTCCTTCATTAAAATCAGAACCTTTAAAAAAATCAAATAATCCCATTTTATTTTCTCTCCTGTTTTATACGGGTGCTATTCCCTCCTGCTCCATATCCTGATTGTATCGTTAACGTTTAATTCCTTGCCATT
>URWL01000397.1 GCA_900551465.1 uncultured Blautia sp.
ATCTCAATATCATCTGTTTCCGGTTTTCCCGGAAGAATTTCCGAAGTTCCATAGACAGAAACATTCTGGTCAAGGATTGCCTGCAAAGTATCTGTCACTTCAACATTCCCATTGTCCCCGCTGCCGTCAGAAAGGGCAGCATTACTGTTATCTGCAGTATCCTCAAAAGTAACGATAACGTCGTCATCTCCGTCACCGGAAACAAAGATTTCTTCTGATTCCGTATCAGCTGTATCCTCCTGAGTGCTTCCGGAAGTAAATTCTGTATCTGTTTCCTCAGTTGGCGTAAAGCCGTCCGGAACTTCTGCATTATCTGCTGAGGATCCATCACTGAGCATCTGTGCCAGTTCTTCTTCTGTAGGATAAAAATCCGGCTGTCGGATATACCGGAAACTTGCACCGTATGCTTCTCCCACTGTTACACCATTTTTGCTGGAAGAACAGTGAACTGCGATCCAGTCTCCTGCATCCGTCTGACCGCAGATAATACCTACATGATTATTGCTTCCTGCCTCCGGTCCGCTTTGAAATACCAGGTCTCCCGGCTGCGCATCCTGCTCACTTACCACATTGGCATTCAGCCATTGAGCAGATGTTCCGTCACCAATCGTTTCCTGCATATTCTGATCCAGGTAGCCATTGATCACTGCCCAGGTAACAAAGCCGCTGCAGTCCAGTCCGTAAGCCCTTACTGTTCCTGTGCTCGGGCTGCCCTCTGCAGATACTTTTTCCGCATTTCCCCAGCTGGAATCTTTACCGATCACTGTTGATTTGCCGCCCCAGAAATAACCGACCTCTCCCACAAGAGAATAAGCTGCCGTAATAACGTTCACTCGCTCCTCCGACACATTTTCTCCTACACTCTGGCGCACAAATCCTTTTGCGTCCGTAACAACAGCACACAAAAGTTTACAGTCTGTCTCTACATATTTTTTCAGGATTGCTCTGTCTTCCTGTTTGATCTTATTTTCTTTTATGTAATGATTGATATGATAATTTCCATAAGAAACATGTGACGGCTGTTTTTCATCTCTTATAAGCGGATTCAGTTCGGCAAAAATTTCTGCAAGATCATTCTTGGCACTGCTGTCAAGTTGGAATTCCGTCACGCCTTCCTGACTTTTTTCATATACATAAACAGCAAGAATATCCTGCCAGTTTCTTACAAGAAGTGAGTCTGAGGAAGAAGTCAGTTTATTGCTTCGTGAATCACTGGAGTCCGTAAGTTTATTTTTTTCTTTGTACTCTTTTTCTATCTCATCCATTACAGAAGAAAAATCTTCGGAAAAAGAAAGCTGATAATTATTTTTCAAACTATCCAGATAAAATTCACGGCCTGCATGAAGATTGGCCACCATACTGCTGTAATATACCGGTGTTCCTTCCCTTCCTGTTTCTGTTCCGTCAGAAATATCCGTCTGTTCGCCGTCGGTATTATTATTTTCTTCTTCCTTAAGTTCAGCTATCTGTTTTTCCATCTGCTCTAGCTTTTTATAATTTGTCACAAGCTTTTTCTGCTCTTCTGCAAGCTTATCATATGCCTTACGCAATGCTTCTACCTTTGGCTGATGTTTTAATGTGATTTTTTCTTTTGACAGCTGTTCAATCTCATAAATCAATTTTTCCACCGTCTGATCACCAGGAGTCGGTGTTGGAGTCCCTGTAGGTCCCGGTGTTACAGTCGGTCCTGGTGTTACAGTTGGTTCCGGTGTCCCTGTGGGCTCAGGAGTCGTTGTAGGAACCGGCGCTTCCGTAGGAACAGGCGCAACAGTCGGTTCCGGTGTCCCTGTGGGCTCAGGAGCCGTTGTAGGAACCGGCGCCTCCGTAGGAACAGGTGCCGTTGTCGGTACCGGCGCCTCCGTAGGCGCAGGTGCCACTGTCGGCAATGGCACAGCAGTTGGCTCAGGCTCTGCCGGTTCCTGTGAACTTCCATCTCCAATATCCAAAAGTGCGGTTCCCTCAGCACCGTCTGCCGTTACAGATACCGGTGTTGATAAAACCGTAGCTGATATCAAAGTAATACATAAATATTTTGTAAGATATTTGTTCTTCATTCTGGTAGAATAACTCCCTTCTAAGAACATATCTTTATTCCCCTACATAAAGGTATGCCTTCCTAGATGCTAAATGCTTACATATAACCTTTTTCATTTTAGCACACAGTTTTTCCAAAATCAACCGCCGGAGTTTACACCCCGGCGGTTTTAGCATAAAATTCATATTTTTTTCATACTTACATAAATTTAAAAGGCTGGCATCTGTGTCAGAATCAAGCCCGTACAAAGCTGACATACTCCCTGAAATACCTGTCCGCACACATTTAAGATATATCTGATATCATCTGTGATATTTCTTTCTTTTTTCAGATATGCCTCATGC
>URWL01000398.1 GCA_900551465.1 uncultured Blautia sp.
TCATACAGCCTTCCCTGATTTTTCAGAAATGTTTCAACACTTTCTTTTGTATACATATTTATAATACCTCCTCTATATTTCCTTTTGCACGGATCAGTTTCTCTAAAATCGGCTCTACACGTTCTGCTGTGTAGGCTGCCGCATCTCTTACTCCCTGTTTGGAATGTGCCATCGCAAATCCCCAGGGAACACTTTTCAGCATTTCTATGTCATTATATTCATCACCAAAAGCCATACATTCCTCAGGACGGATTCCCAGACGTTTCTGATATTCTAAAAGCCCCCTGGCCTTATTTGTTCCAAAAGGAATAAAATCCACCCACTCTATACCGGAGGTTACTACCGTACACCTGTCCGAAAATCTTTCTTTCCAATATTTAATAGAATCCTCCCGAACGCCTCCCGGTTCATATACCGCAAGTTTCATGCATGGCTCAGTAATCTCATCGAGACTTTTTACTATCTTGCTTGTAGTTCTGACCACTTTCGTCATCAGGTCAAGATAATGCTGCGTCTTTGGACGGATATAATAAAATTCTCTTGTAGCACATGAAAATTCCGCCCCTTCTTTTGCATCTATCTCCGCCACAATTTCTCTTGCCAGATCCGGTTCAAAGTTATCCTGGTAAAGCACCTTTTCCTGGTCCACAGCAAGAGCTCCGTTTTCGCAGATAAATGCCATATCTTCTGCCACCGGATCAAACAGTCTTCTCATATTTGGATATTGTCTTCCACTGGCAGCCACAAAAAGAATTCCCATTTTTTTCAGTTCTCTGATCAGCGGAAATATTTTTTCCGGAAGCTTCTGAGCCCCGTTCAAAAGAAGCGTTCCATCCAGATCACTTGCAACTAATTTAATCATGATAAAACTCCTCGTAAATTTTTCGTATATCATCTGGCTTTTCTGCGATCCACCCGGCACCTTTTTTTTCCAGTTCTTCCCTGTTACGAAAGCCCCAAAGAACACCAATCGTATGCATAGCAGCAGCCTTTCCTGTTTCCATGTCCGTACCTGTATCTCCGATATACAAGCACTCCTCCGGTAATACCTTCAGTTCCTCAGCTGCTTTTAATGGCGCATCTGGTGCAGGTTTTCTCCTTATTGCCTCACTTTGCCCTATCACAAAATCAAATTCATCGCCAAACAGAGCTTTTACAACTTTTACTGCCGCATCATGAGGTTTATTTGAGCATACGGCAAGAAGCACACCTTTTTTTCTCAATTCTGCCAGAAGTTCCGGAATCCCCTGATAAACTCTTACTTTATACAAAGGATCTGCATCAAATCTCTTTCTGTATATCTGACGAGCCTTTTCATAATAAACCAGTTCCGGATCACCTGCATCTTTCAGGCACCGGCGAACCAGCATATCTGCTCCTTCTCCGCAATAATATTTAAAATTGTCTACCGGCATTTCTTTTAACCCCAGTTCTTTCATCAGTTCATTTGCCACTGATGCCATAGATTCCAGAGTGTTCGCCAATGTACCGTCAAGATCAAAAATACATGCTTTGATCATCTTCTGTCACCTCAATTCAATCCCATGTTTCTTTGTTTCATAAAAAAGCCTGCCTACCGGAAGACCTACTACATTCGAATATTCTCCCGATATGCTTTTTACATAAGTCCCAAACAGTCCCTGGATGCCATAACTTCCCGCCTTATCCATCGGTTCGCCTGTTTTTACATAATCTCTGATCTCTTTTTCACTTACCGGATAGAAAGTAACATCCGTACATTCCGCAAAAACATGTTTTTCCCAACATCCGGCTTTATATTCCAGGACAGTTACTCCTGTGTAGACCTGATGTGTGTTTCCCTGAAGCATTAAAAGTGTTTGTACTGCATCCTCTTCATCAGAAGGTTTTCCTAAAATTTTTCCTTCAAAAGACACAATCGTATCAGAACCAATGATTACGGTTCCCTCTTCCGTCGGAAATACGGCTGACAGAGCCTTCTGCTCTGAAAGCTCCTTCACAACTTCCTCCGGTTTATGACTGGTAATATATTCCTCTCCGTTCCCCGGACGGATTTCAAACTGTACTCCCGCATTCAGAAGAAGCTCCTTTCTCCTTGGCGATGCAGAAGCCAAAATTATTTTTTTCATAACACTGCTTTTCCTTTATAGTAGTTGTTCTATTATCTTAGTATAACCTGTGATAAAAATTGCCGCAACTGGAAAAATCCACAAATAACCCCAAAAAATCTTTTGAAAAAAGTTAAAATAAATTGTTGACAACTCTCTGTTTATCTGTTAATATTATCAACTGTGAGCGGCAGAAATACTGCACGGCACACAAGTGCTGATGTGGCTCAGAGGTAGAGCACTTCCTTGGTAAGGAAGGGGTCACGGGTTCAATTCCCGTCATCAGCTT
>URWL01000399.1 GCA_900551465.1 uncultured Blautia sp.
AATAACTGCATTTTTCATATGTTTCACTGAATATCCTCTTGAATATGTTCCATTCTCTTCTTAATGTTCCGCACATTAGATTTAAGATCTCCATTGAACACATAAGAACCTGCAACCAGAAGATTTGCTCCTGCTCTCATAACGGTCTCCATGGTCTCATCATTGATTCCGCCGTCAACCTGAATGTCTACATCCAAATCTTCTTTTTCGATCAGCTCACGGAGCTCACAAATCTTCTCTGTACAATCATCAATGTACTTCTGTCCTCCGAATCCCGGCTGAACTGTCATGACCAGCACCATATCTACATCATCAAGCAGATGACTGATATCATTAACCGGAGTTGCCGGCTTAATGGAAATGCCAACCTTCACTCCTGCATCACGGATCAGTTCAATGGCACGTTCCAGATCTTCACATGCTTCCGCATGTACTGTAATAGAATCTGCGCCGCAATCTACAAAATCCTGAATATAGCGTTCCGGAGCAGACACCATAAGATGTACATCAAAAAACATGTTGGATTCTTTTCTGATAGAACGGATCACCGGCATTCCAAATGAAATGCTTGGAACAAAATCCCCATCCATTACATCAATATGAAGCCATTTAACTCCTTCATTCTCCAAAGTCTGTATCTGCTGGCCCAGTCGATTAAAATCTGCTGACAAAATCGAGGGACATAAATGATAGTCCATGTGATTAATATCTCCTTTTCTCTTTCAATTCTTCATATAAACTCAAGTAATCTTCATATCTTAATCTGCTGATTTCTTCAGCTTCAAGAGCTTCTTTTACCCGACATCCCGGCTCATGGATATGCCGGCATCCCAAAAACCGGCACTGTCCATCATATTTCCGAAATTCCGGAAAATAATCTTTAAGCTCCTGTTCTTCCATATCTGTAAGATACAGAGAAGAAAATCCCGGCGTATCCATAAGATATGTGTGTTCCCCTATGGGAATTACCTGTGAATGGCGCGTGGTATGTTTTCCGCGCTTTAATTTTCTGCTGATCTCTCCGGTTTCCATCCTGACTTCCTTCTGAAGAAGATTTGTCAAAGATGATTTCCCTACACCGGACGGGCCGGCAACCACTGTTGTCTTTCCTTTCAGAATGCTTCTTATTTCTTCTATTCCTTCGCTATGAAGCGCGCTGGAAAGAAGCACCTGATATCCACATCCTTTATAAGTATCATAAAGTTCTCTGACTTCTTTTTCTTCTGCCAGATCTTTCTTGTTAAAACAGATCACAGCAGGTACTCCTGCCTGTTCCATCATGATCAGGAACCTGTCAAGAAGCATAAAATTCGGTTTCGGATCCTCCATTGCAAAGATCACAAATGCCTGATCCACATTGGCCACAGCCGGACGGATCAGGGAATTTTTTCTGGGCAGTATCTTTACCAGATTCCCTTCTTTTTTTTCCTGATCCAGCACTGTGATCTCTACATTATCTCCTACCAGCGGCTTCTGGTTCTCCTTCCGGAAAATTCCCTTTGCCCTGCATTCATAAACCTCTCCGTCTTCTCCATGTACATAATAGAAGCCGGCGATGCCTTTTATGATCTTACCTTCCATAGGTTATTGTGCCTTTTCAAAAGTAAGAGGATAAGAACCAAGCTGCTGGTATTCTCCATTGACCATTTCATAAACACAAAGGGTTCCCTGGCTTACTCCCGGTACTCCTGTGATGTCAAGCTTGTATGGGAAGGTAAGCGCCTGTCCCTCGGATACGGTTGTTGCCTGTGATACACCGGCATTATCCTGTATCAGTTCCAGACGAAGCGCTCCTCCATTATATCCCTGAGGAGTATTCAGACTTTGTGTGCATTTCCACACCTCGCCATTTGCAGCTGCCTGCTGCTGTGCTGCATTTGAAACGCTCTCTGTTTGTGCTGAGCTGTCCGCTTCTGATTCAGATGGCTGGCTGCTGCCGCTTATAACAAGGCTGATCGGCTGATCCGGATCTGCCGCCTCACCAGCCTCCAGACTCTGAGAAATAACCTGTCCTTCCGGTACGTCTGTACTCTGTTCCTTTGTGATCTGGATATCCATCCATTTTCCCAGCAGAGTTACTGCCTCCTCTTCTGTCTTTCCGACTACATCCGGAACAAGAGCACTGTCCCCGCGGTCAAGTCCACGGCTGACAGTCATTGTGATCGTATCTCCTGCCTTTACGACTGTGCCTTCTTCCGGAAAGATTGCAATTACGTATCCCGGTTCTACTACAGGGTAATCTGTACCGTCATCTTCACTATATTCTTTCTGAACGTTTATACTCAGGCCTTTTTCTTCCAGAGATTTCTGGATCGCATAAGCAGTCTGTCCCTCTACAGAAGGAATGGTGACTTCTTCCTGGCCTTTA
>URWL01000400.1 GCA_900551465.1 uncultured Blautia sp.
GGTATTAAGGTGAATATTGAATTGAAAACAGGGATTTTCTGGTATCCGGATCTGGAACGTATGGTAATAGAAGAGGTAAAGTACCAGGGAATGGAGGACAGGATCATTTATTCTTCCTTTAATCATTATAGTATGCAGAAGATCAGAGAATTAGAGCCGGATGCGGAAACTGCCTATCTGTACAGTGACGTGATCCTTAATGTGGCAGATTATGCAAAAAAGACCGGGATCAAAGGCCTGCATCCGGCGATCTATCATATGATAATGGCAGATTTTCTCAGGGAATATAAGGAAAGTGGGCTGAAAATCCGTGTGTGGACAGTGAATGAAACAGAGCATATGGAGAAGCTGTTCCACGCGGGAGTAGATGCAATTATTACCAATTATCCGGATCGGGCGCTGGAAATCCGAAACAGAATTCAGGGAAAATAAAAAGATCATATAAAAGAAGGAGGGCCGGGCTGTTCGCCCGGCGAGTATGAAAAAGAAAAATCTATGTAAAAAAGCTTTCGCTTTATTTGCTTTATACTATACGGGGAATTTGTGATGAAAATGTGAGGATAAATTGAAAAAAACGTGAGAGATTTCTTAAGAAGTTATAAAACAGAGATATATAAGGCGAAAATCCGCAGATATCGTCGTACTGCATAAAATTTTTTTTCAGAGACAGCAAGATTTTTTCTATATTTATAATTGTAAATAGAGTGTTCCTTCTATATAATAAGAAAAGTAAAAAATCAAGATGTTCAGAATGACCCTCAGGAGGAAAAGCATGAAGAGAGAAACCGTTGTTGTACTTGATTTCGGCGGACAGTATAATCAGCTGATCGCACGCCGTGTAAGAGAATGCAATGTTTATTGTGAGATCTATTCATATAAGACAGATATCGAAAAGATCAAGGAAATCCAGCCAAAAGGAATTATTTTTACCGGCGGACCTAACAGTGTATATCTGGAAGATTCCCCAAAATATGCAGAAGAGATCTATCAGCTGGGAATTCCGATTCTTGGAATCTGTTACGGATCCCAGCTTATGATGCATCAGCTTGGCGGAAAGGTGGAAAAAGCGCCTGTACGTGAGTACGGAAAGATTGAAGTCAATGTAAATACAGAGTCAGCACTTTTCCAGGAGGTTTCTCCAAAAACAATCTGCTGGATGAGCCATAATGATTATATTTCAGAGAAGGCTCCGGGATTTGAAATTTCTGCCTGGACAAATGACTGTCCTGTGGCAGCAGTAGAAAATACAGAAAAGAAGCTTTATGCAGTGCAGTTCCATCCAGAGGTACTTCACACTCAGGAAGGCACAAAGATGCTTTCCAATTTTGTATATAATGTCTGCGGATGTACAGGCGACTGGAAAATGGATTCTTTTGTGGAGGATTCCATCAAGGCAATCCGTGAGAAAGTTGGCAAAGGAAAAGTACTCTGTGCCCTGTCCGGTGGTGTGGACTCTTCTGTGGCAGCAGTTCTTCTGTCAAAGGCGGTAGGAAATCAGCTTACCTGTGTATTTGTAGACCATGGACTTCTTCGTAAAGACGAAGGCGATGAAGTTGAGGCTGTTTTTGGTCCGGAAGGAGCTTACGATCTGAATTTTATCCGTGTCAATGCCCAGGAGCGTTTCTATGAGAAGCTGAAAGGCGTAGAGGAGCCGGAGCATAAGCGTAAGATCATCGGCGAAGAGTTTATCCGTGTCTTTGAAGAAGAAGCAAAAAAAATCGGCGCTGTGGATTTTCTGGTACAGGGAACCATTTACCCGGATGTGGTGGAAAGCGGCGTAGGCGGCGAGTCTACTGTGATCAAATCCCACCACAATGTGGGAGGTCTGCCTGATTATGTAGATTTTAAGGAAATCATCGAACCACTTCGAAATCTGTTTAAGGACGAAGTCCGCAAAGCAGGCCTGGAGCTTGGAATCCCGGAATATCTGGTGTTCCGTCAGCCATTCCCGGGACCGGGACTTGGCATCCGTATTATCGGTGAAGTAACAGCTGAGAAAGTAAAAATGGTTCAGGAGGCAGATGCCATCTGGCGAGAGGAGATTGCCGCTGCCGGTTGGGATAAGAAAGTAAATCAGTACTTTGCGGCTCTGACTAATATGAGATCCGTCGGCGTTATGGGCGATGAGAGAACTTATGACTATGCCGTTGCTTTAAGAGCGGTAACAACCACAGACTTTATGACTGCGGAGAGCGCTGATCTTCCATGGGAGATCATTGGAAAAGCCACCAGCAGGATCGTAAATGAAGTAAAGCATGTGAACAGAGTGCTGTATGACTGTACCGGAAAACCGCCGGCTACAATAGAAATGGAGTAGCTTGAAAAATCGCGGAAAAGCCCATAAATAAAGGCTTTGCGGG
>URWL01000401.1 GCA_900551465.1 uncultured Blautia sp.
TGTATCCGGTGATGGAGCGGATCATAAAAGCTTACCGGAAGGGAACCGATTACGGAATCCATATGGATGAAGACGGTCTGATCCAGTCAGGGGAAGGACTTTGGCAGGTAACCTGGATGGACGTGCGGGTAGGAGATATTCTTCCAACACCTCGTCACGGCAAGCCTGTGGAAATCAATGCCTACTGGTATAATGCACTGTGTATTATGGACAAATTGGCAGAGATCACAGACAGAAAAGCAGCTTATACACATTTAAAAGAGAAAGTGAAGGCATCCTTTGTGGATAAATTCTGGATGGAAGACAGAAAATGTTTAAAGGATCTTGTTTCTGGAACAAAGGCAGATATCCAGATACGGTGCAATCAGATATGGGCAGTGTCCCTTCCATTTACCATGCTGGATTCTAACAAAGAGAGGCAGGTAGTGGAAACAGTTTTTGAAAAACTTTACACCCCTTACGGACTTCGCACACTGGAGCAGGAAGATCCAGAATTCCATGGACTTTATCAGGGAAAAATGGAAGACAGAGATATGGCTTATCATCAGGGAACCGTTTGGACGTTTCCGCTGGGAGCCTACTATCTTGCATATCTGAAGGTGAATCAGTACAGTCCGGAAGCAAAAGAAATCGTAAGGGAGCATCTTGAGGTTATGGAAGCAGCCATGAGAGAGGGCTGTATCGGACAGCTTCCGGAAATCTACGATGGAGAAAATCCTACCAGATCCAAGGGCTGTTTTGCCCAGGCATGGAGTGTAGGGGAGATACTGAGAGTATATGAAGCACTGGAAAAACTCTGAACATAGAAAGAATAGAAAAGAGGAGAATGTTATGGAGAAATTATTAGAGCAGGTGTTACAGGAAAGATACCATAAAACGATTAAAGAGGCCTCAAGTCAGGAGATTTATACAGCGCTTCTTCTGATCACAAAAGATAAAATGAAGAATATGAAACGCAACGAGGGAAAGAAAAAGCTGTACTATATTTCAGCAGAATTTCTGATCGGCAAGCTTCTTTCCAATAATCTGATCAATCTTGGACTGTTTGAGGAGACAAGAGAGGTTCTGGAAAAGAACGGCCATCATATTACAGATATTGAGGAGATTGAGCAGGAGCCTTCTCTTGGAAACGGCGGTCTCGGACGACTGGCAGCATGTTTCCTGGATTCTATTGCAACACTGGGGCTGAACGGAGACGGTGTGGGATTAAATTACCATGACGGTCTGTTCCGCCAGACATTTGTGGATCATAAGCAGAAAGAAGAAAAGAATCCGTGGATCACAGAGGATTCTTGGCTTACCAGAACAGAAACTGCATTCCAGGTTCCTTTTAAGGATTTTACTCTGACCTCTGTCATGTATGATATTGATATTCCAGGCTATAAAAACAACTGCAACCGTCTGCATCTTTTTGATACAGATACTGTGGATGAAAGCATTATCGGCGAGGGTATCAGTTTTGACAAAAACAATATCAAAAAGAACCTGACACTGTTTCTTTATCCGGATGACAGTGATGAGGCAGGTCAGCTTCTTCGTATTTACCAGCAGTATTTCATGGTCAGCAATGCTGCACAGCTGATTCTGAAAGAAGCAGAGGATAACGGTTATGATCTCTACAGACTGTATGACCACGTGGCAATCCAGATCAACGATACCCACCCTACCATGGTAATTCCGGAGCTGATCCGTCTTCTTATGGAAAAAGGCTTTAACATGGATACGGCGATCGATGTTGTGAGAAAGACCTGCGCTTATACCAATCACACCATTCTTGCGGAGGCTCTGGAAAAATGGCCGTCTGCATATCTTGAAAAAGTGGTTCCCCATCTTATGCCTGTAATCCGTGAGCTGGATGCCCGTGTGAAAAAAGATTACAATGATGAGCGTGTAGCTATTATAGATAAGGATAACCGTGTGCATATGGCGCATATTGACATTCATTATGGATATGCGGTAAATGGTGTGGCGGCTCTTCATACAGAGATTCTGAAGGAATCTGAGCTGAAACCGTTCTACGATATTTATCCGGAAAAATTTAATAACAAAACAAATGGAATTACTTTCCGCAGATGGCTGAAGCACTGCAACCATGATCTGGCGGCTTATCTGGAAGAGCTGATCGGAGAGGAATATCTTGAGGATGCCACAAAGCTTGAAAAGCTTCTGGAGTATAAAGACGATGAGACTGTACTGAAAAAACTTCGTGAGATCAAAATGCATTCCAAGGAAGAACTGAGAGACTATCTGAAAATGACTCAGAATGTGGAGATCGATCCAGACTCAGTATTTGATATTCAGATTAAACGTCTCCATGAGTATAAGAGACAGCAGATGAATGCTCTTTATGCAATC
>URWL01000402.1 GCA_900551465.1 uncultured Blautia sp.
ATTATAGCCTGCGCTTTCATCTCGGTAATTGAATTGCCGAGGATTCCCACTTATTGTCCTAAAAATCCTGTTAAATTATCTCACTCAGGATATAATGCCACTGCTGCATTGAAATTCATTCCCGTAATTGCCTTTCTTATAAAGTATATCACATGCCGTCTGACAAATAAATCCCCTGTTTCAACAGTTAGTACAGAATGTCCCACTTTCCTGATAAATCACGACCACCGGCTTAGCCCAACATCATAAACTTAAGAGAATCTGCTTAGAGATAGGCAGGTTCTTTTATTTATGGTAAAGTTTAGGCAGGGGTGTATATGAGAGGAAGCTATATTGAAAGAATCCAAAAACTTTCTGAGAAACTATCAGATCCTAATTTAGCAGTGCATGCAAGAAAAATGGGCAGTAATACTTTTTCTCGAAATAGAAAGATGTCCTTAAAAGATATTTTACTGTGCTGTCTTTCTAAAAAAGGGCCTACTACTGCATTGGAACTGAGAAATTATTTTAAACAAAAGGGGGATCTTTACATGGAAATATCGATATCGAGATTTCACATATTTCTACCAGTGAGACAGAGCTTGCCAAGAAAAACCTGGATCATTTAAAGCGCATGAATATCAAACCGCCTGTATTAGTCATTTTTGACAGGGGGTATCCATCCATGGAATTTATTGATTTTCTGGAAACGGAAAAGATCAATTACTTATTCCGTCTATCCTCCAATGATTATAAATTTGAGCGCAAAAATATGGCATCCACTGACGAAGTCATTCCCTTTGCATACATGGAGATAATCTTGTCATCAATCGAAGAAATGTCTTTTTGACGTTTCGGAAGCACCTGTGGCTCAAATGAACTCTGACGATCCTGAGGTACATCTACCTGAAATTCACCATATTTACTACGAACAATCTTGGATTTCGTACCATTACGGTAGTTAGGCTCACCGGATCTTTCATAACGATTATAGCCAAGATGGTCATCCATTTCTGTTTCAAGCATATCTTGAATTGTTCCGGAAAGTAGATCTTTTAAGGCATCCTGAATATCCTCAGCAGACTGGATATCGTACTCCTGAAGTAATCCCTGAATAAGATTTCTTTTTCCTTCGGTCATTGGTTTTGATTTGTAAACTTCTTTTTTTCTGTTTGCCATAATAAAAGGCCTCCTATGATTTTAATATTTTATCATAGAAGACCCTTGTATTGTTTAATTTACAGAGATTTTTCACAGGCTCTCTGAAATGTCAGCCTATAATCCTGCCGTTGTTTTCCTTTTTTGGCCACTTATCTTTACATGGCGTGGATAAACATTTTTATATCTGTATATACTTAGCACAACCCCCATTAATCCATAGGAAACAATAATATAGCTTCCCCCCGCAGATATAAATGGAAGAAATGCAGCAGAAGATGGAAGTATTCCGACATTTTCCAATACATTAACCAGAAAACTTACAAGAAAGATCATACCACATCCGCATCCCATTATCATACCTAACTGATTTTTTTGTTTCACAGCAGTGTTAAAAACCGCAATGATCAGGACAGCCAGAACACAGCATATAAGAATTCCGGCAATCATTCCATACACAGAGGATAAATAACTCAGTATATAATCTCTGTTAAACTCAGGCAGAACCATGCTTACCTCTGCACCACTGCTTCCTGCAAATTTATTTGCATTCATAAGGATTTTCAAAGGATTTTCCTCTCCTCCGCCAGCAAAAAATGCCTGAATACGCTCTTTCTGATAAGGCATCAGACCATTTCCAAAATACATTATAAAAAGAGCTGCTGCCGGCAGGATCATAAAAATCCCCCACACCCCGCATATTGCTTTTTTCTTATGTATACGGAACCAGCCTTTCTGTATGGCCATTGTCAGTATCACCAGCATAGATACCATCAGCATACCTGCAATTGTCAGAGACGGAAGGCAGAATACAAGAACGACCGGCAGGATCATCCATGCTATCGCTTTCATCAGTCCCCCATAGCCCGATCCGTGATACTTGTAAATAATTCCCCCGTAAACCGGAACATAAAACAGCATTAATGCCTGTACAGATACCGGTCTTCCTCCTATTGCAATATAATATATCATACCGTTGACCATATTTCCGGACAAAACTGACACTAAACACAGAACAATCAGCCCACTGGCAATGATCCTGGAAAATCTTGCAAGTACCGTGTAATCTAAAAAATATAAAAAAATCATAACGGCAATTCCCAGCATAACATGAACTACATATCTCCCGGATGCAGATACATATTCTCCCTTTGCATGCCTTGCTATCATAATCTGCGCCAAAATACCGACAGCACTGATCATGATCACTATAAAAA
>URWL01000403.1 GCA_900551465.1 uncultured Blautia sp.
AAAGAAATCAATCAGGGCCGGAATGTCCGGGAATACTTCGATCCTGGTCTGTACCATTCCTGCGATCTTACGGAAGTCATACTCTTTTTTCAGAACTTCCTTCATATAAGGCAGAGCCTTTTCATAAAAAGCTTCCGGATCCATTTTTTTGATATACTCTCCATTCATCCAGCGAAGCTTCTGAATATCAAAGACTGCCGGAGATTTGCTGATATGATGATAATCAAATGCTTCAACCAGCTCCTCAAGAGAAAAGATTTCTCTGTTTTCCTGGGGACTCCATCCCAGAAGCGCCACAAAGTTTACAATAGCTTCTGTCAGAAATCCCTGATCCAGAAGATCTTCATAGGAAGAATGTCCGGAACGTTTGCTGAGCTTCTGATGATCCTCATTGGTGATCAGAGGACAATGTACATACACCGGGATATCCCAGCCAAATGCCTCATAAATGCGGTTGTATTTCGGTGCGGAGGAAAGATACTCGTTTCCACGTACCACATGGGTAATTCCCATCAGATGATCGTCTACCACATTAGCAAAATTATATGTTGGATATCCATCAGATTTGATCAGGATCAGGTCTTCCATCTCCTCATTATTTACCGTAATATCTCCATAGATCACATCATGGAAAGTTGTGGTTCCTTCTGTAGGCATATTGAATCGGATCACATGAGGTTCTCCTGCAGCAAGCCGTCTCTCGACTTCTTCTTTCGGAAGATTCAGACAACGTTTGTCATAAATAGAAATTTCCTTTCCTGCAACCACTCTCTTCATGGATTCCAGCTCTTCCTGACCGCAGAAGCAATAATAAGCATCTCCCTGCTGGATCAGCTGCTGTGCATATTTCAGGTAAATTCCGGATGCCTGACGTTCACTCTGTACATAAGGGCCTACTCCGCCGTCCTTGTCCGGTCCCTCGTCGTGAAGCAGCCCTGTTTTTTCCATGGTGCGGTAAATAATATCTACTGCCTCCTCCATGTAGCGTTCCTGGTCTGTATCCTCAATACGAAGGATAAAATCTCCGCCTTCATGCTTGGTGATCAAATATGCATAAAGAGCTGTACGCAGATTTCCTACATGCATCCTGCCTGTTGGGCTGGGTGCAAATCTTGTTCTTAATTTAGTCATGCTATCTCTCCTGTTCCCATTTTTTATTACAGCAGCTGCTCAAAAATTTTGCCGCAGCCGCTATGTAATTACGTCTTATCAATGAAAGACCCTGAGACATCTCTGCCTCAGGGAATTTTTCTCAATTATGCTTCGATGCCACGGTTTTTCAGATATTCGATCACATCGCCAACGGTAGCCAGATCTGCAAGCTCTTCTGCCGGGATTTCAATATTGTACTCATCCTCCAGAGCCATTACCAGCTCAAAAAGATCCAGGGAATCTGCTCCCAGATCATCTTTAAAAGAAGTATCTGCTGTAATTTCATTTTCATCACAGCTTAACTGCTCTGCGATCATTTTTCTCATTTCTTCTAACATTGCTCTCTTCTCCTTTTATCAAACATGATACTTTGATGTGGAAAGTATATATTCTACAGAACTTTTTGTCAATAGATTTCAGGGATTTTCTCCCCAGGCTTCATACATCCTGAAACCGTATCTGCCGGGCGACGCTCAATGCAAGTCCCATCTCTGCCATCAAAAACATGATGGACGTACCTCCATAACTGATAAACGGCAGGGTGACACCCGTATTAGGCATCATATTTACCACGACCGCAATATTAAAGATCACCTGCAGTGAAATATGAATAAATACTCCGCTTACCATCAGCGATCCAAACATATCCGGCGCATTCTGTGCAATAAAAAACAGTCTGTAAAGAAGATAGGAAAACAAAAGCAGCACCATAATTCCACCTGCAATTCCAAGCTCTTCACATACAATGGAAAAGATCATATCGTTCTGTGCTTCCGGAACGCTGCCCAGTTTCTGGATACTGTTTCCCAGACCTCTTCCCAGAAAACCTCCGGATCCAATGGCATAAAGAGCCTGAAGAGTCTGGTATCCGTCTCCATCAGCAAAGTCCTCCGGATGTAGCCATACAAGAATACGGCCAATACGGAAGTTTTCATTGGTTTCCGGATCTACCGTTGCATACAAAAACAGCACCAGTCCCAGTATCAGCACGACTCCCACTGCACCTATAAGCAGAAAAGGCTTTACTTTGGGATGTGATACAAAGATCAGCCCTGCCGTAATGCCAAAGATAATGATAGCGGTACTCAGGTTGTCGGTGAAGACATAAGCGCCTCCTGCCAGAACAAGTCCTGCCAGTCCCAGTATCATACATGCCTTCAGTGTCTGGACCTGCCTTCCCATCTTTATGATCATATA
>URWL01000404.1 GCA_900551465.1 uncultured Blautia sp.
GAACCTGGTACTGCTCTGTAACCTGTGCAACTACTTCTGTCACACCACTCTGATATGCGCCAAGAACTGCACACACGTTTTCCTGAGTTACCAGACGTTCCGCTTCTGTCATACCTGTCTTGGTATCCCCCATGGTATCGCCCTGTACAATTTCAATCTGTTTCCCATTGATACCACCTTTTTCATTGATTTCATTTACAGCAAACTCAACACCCTTCATAATGTTCTGTCCAATAGAGGCTACATCTCCTGTCAGCGGATACAAAGTTCCGATTTTAATTGTATCCTCTGCAAATACCGGTGTTACTGCCATCACAGACATCATTGTTGCTAATACACCTGCCAATACTTTTTTCCTCATAATTTACTCTCCTTTATTAATTTATTTTAAGGGTCTCTCCCTTAATGTTCCTTTCAGAATATCAAAATCCAAGATATGCTTTTTTCACTTCCGGATCATTCATAAGCTGTTCTGCTGTACCCTCTATTGTCACCTGACCATTCTCCAGAACATATCCCTTATTTGCAATCCTCAACGCCTTTCTTACATCCTGCTCTACCAGAATAATTGTCAGTCCTGAATCTTTTGCAATATTGTCTGCAATCGAAAAAATATTATCTACAATATTCGGAGCCAGCCCGAGAGACGGCTCGTCTAGCATGAGCAATTTGGGCAGCCCCATCATTCCACGGGAAAAGGCAACCATCTGTTGTTCTCCTCCGCTCAGTGTTCCCGCAAGCTGCTTACTTCTTTCTTTTAATTTGGGAAACCATGTAAAAATTTTTTCAATGGTATCCTTCTTCTTCATCTTTGCTTCTTTACTGCTGGCTCCCATTTCAAGGTTTTCATAAACAGTCATTCCAGGAAAAAGCTGCCTTCCCTCTGGAACGAGAATCATTCCTGCATCAATAAATTGCCTGCATCCCTTTCCTGCCAGATTTTCCCCATTGATACAAATGCTGCCGCTTTCTGGCTTTACCAGTCCCGCACATGTTTTTACTGTTGTACTTTTTCCAGCTCCATTACTTCCCACAACGGCTACTATTTCACCTTTTTTTGCATGGAAACTGACATCCCAGAGCACCTGGATATCGCCATATTTTACATTTAAATTAGATACTTCAAAATATTTCTCATCCATCAGCTCTGCTCCTCCTTTCCAAGATAAATTTCAATTACATAGCGATCATTCATTACTTCTTCTGGTGTTCCTTCCGCTATCTTTTCACCATGATGCATAACAACAACTTTTTGACAAAGATTCGCTACTGCCCGCATAACATGTTCAATAAGAAGGATTGTCGTCCCCGTTTCATTTATCTTCTGAAACAGTTCGATAGCTTCATCTGTCTCTGTAGGATTTAATCCTGCCATGACCTCATCCAGTAATAATAAATCCGGATCTGTGGCAAGAGCCCTTGCTACTTCCAGCCTCTTTTTAAATGGAGTTCCCATATTTCCTGGAAGCCAGTCTTTTTTTTCGTACAAATCTGTAAGATTCAGAATTTCTTCTGCATATTCTCTTGCCTGCTTCAGATTTTTACACTGTTTCCTTCCATACATAGCCCCTGAAGCTACATTTTCCAAAACTGTCATATGTGCAAGAGGTTTCATAATCTGAAATGTTCTCGCAATTCCAATTCCTGAATATTTATACGGTTGCATTCCTGTAATATCCTTGCCTTTATAAATTACATGTCCTGCTGAAGGTGGGAAAACACCACTTACCATATTAAATAATGTTGTTTTTCCTGCTCCATTGGAACCAATAAGACCAGTTATCTTTCCCTCTTCCACGGAAAAACTGACATCACTGACAGCCTTCAGACCTTTGAAATTTTTTGAAAGTCCTTGTATTTCCAATATATTTCCCATTGTCTTTCCTCCTCCGCAGCTTATTTTTTATTAAACAATTTTTCATCAACAGAATCAAAAAATCTGTTAATTTTATTTTTCAACTTGCTTTCATTAAACCATCCCATAATACCTTTTGGCTGAAATAAAATAACCACAATTAAGATACTTGCATACACAATCTGGTTAAATCCTGCTGCTATACTACTAAGCGTAGCATTTAAAAATTGTGAAACAGGGGTAATAATAAGACCACCCAGAAGTGGACCTGTAACACTTCCTAATCCACCGATTAAGGCCGGAAGAACATATTCCAATGACTGCGTCTGAAGCATAATTTCCGGATCAATAAAGCGATAATAATTGGCATAAAAAACTCCACAAATTGCAGTAAGTCCACAACTTATAAAAGTAGCAATGACTTTATATTTCCATGGATTTATACCAATTGCATTTGCAGTATCTTCATCTTCACGGACTGTTTTCAATC
>URWL01000405.1 GCA_900551465.1 uncultured Blautia sp.
TTACAATACTGTTCTCTTCCTCCAGTCCAAAAACAAGCATCGGCATTTTCTGTTCCAGGCACATAATAGATGCTGTAAGGTCCATCGCTGCAAGTTTCTTGTCAACGACCTCCTCAATCGAAATTTCATCATATTTTACTGCTTCCGGATTCAGCTTCGGATCACTGTCATAGATTCCATCTACAGCCTTGGCAAGAAGGATAGCTTCTGCCTCGATTTCTACAGCCCTCAGTACAGTCGCTGTATCTGTAGAGAAATACGGATGACCTGTACCACCGGCAAAAAACAGGATCTTACCAGCTTTGAAAGCTTCCTCTACAGCATCCTTTGAATAAAGCTTTGTAAATGCTCCGCATACAAACGGAGTAAAGATTTCTGTTTCAAGCCCCAGGTATCTGCAGAGATCTGATACGTAAATGCAGTTCATCACTGTGGCAAGCATACCGATCTGATCCGCCTTGTTACGGTCGATAGTCTCACTGGTACGACCTCTCCAGAAATTTCCTCCTCCAATAACAATACCGGTCTGGGTACCTTCTTCAGCAATAGTACGAATCTGCTTTGCCACTGCGATAACAGTCTCTTCATCAAATCCGGTCTTTTTCGCTCCTGCAAGAGCTTCTCCGCTTAACTTTAACAAAATACGTTTCATATCCTTTACCTTTTCCCTTTCGTTCTTACATCATAAGAGAGAGTTTACCAGATACCGGTAACAATCTCATTGCCATTCTCATCTACTGTAGTGGATACCGTAAAGTTAGGATAATAATGATATCCTGTTTTTCCTGTATCAGGCTCCTCTTCATATTCATCATACTGCGGAGATCCGATTGCTCCGATCAGATCATCCATAGACTGACCAATATAGCCTGTTGCCGTATCTATCGTATCATCTGTAGGCTGCGTATTGTTGGAATCATCTCCATCATCCGGCGCCTGTGTCGGTTCGGGTGCTGAAGTAGGATTTGGAGCTGAAGTAGGGGTCGGAGTTTCATTTTCGTTTTCATCATCCGTATCATCTTCGTCTTCTGTCATCCCTAATCTTCTCTTCACATCCTCAAGAGTAGATACTTCCTTCTTGCCGGTAGTTGTCATATAAGTGGCATAAGGAATGCTTTCTTCTCCTGTTCCGCTCATGCGCAGGGTAATCTGACGAATAGATGCCAGAGGCAGATCACGGAAAAAGCATTCATTTTTGTCCTCTTCTGTATAGGTAATACGGATATCATAGGTGATTCCTGCGGAGGACGGCTTTTTATAGTAGTAAACTGCTTCCTCGCCATTTTTCAGGGTAAACTGACCATCAACCAGATCCTCACCCCATTCATCATCGTCTCCGTCATCCGATACATGCTGGCGGATATAGATTGCTCCCACCTCAGAACCGGTTCGATTAACAATAGTAACTTTAGATGCTGTGGAAGTTTTTTCACCCATAACGTTTTCTTCTTCCACCACTTCCATATCTACAAGGTCCGCAGACTGAGTTACTGCAGGAGTTGCCGTAGGCGTCACCTGTGCCGGCTTCTGAACCTCTTCATTCTTTGATTTTCCACATCCTGTGGCTGCTGCAAGTACCAGAAGACCTACTGCTACAAGATATTTTTTTTTCATATAATAGCCTCCCATTCATAATAATGGAATATTAAATCATAGTTTCATTACTTTAATTATACTTAGTATCTCTTTCTTGTCAACTAAATGTCCGATAAGTTCATACAATTTTAAGACTTTTCGTTCATATTCATTCCGTTTACAGCAACGGCTTTTTCATGGGATCAGAAAAGATTTTTCACTTTAAAATCTCTCTCTGCTTCCCTTCTCTGGTCTTTTTTGGCAATGTCCTGACGCTTGTCATAAAGCTTCTTTCCTCGTGCCATACCGATTTCCACCTTAACAAGACTGTCCTTAAAATAAACTTTTAACGGAACAAGAGTAAGTCCCTTTTCTTTCAGTTTTCCCTCGATCTTATTGATCTCATATCTGTGAAGAAGAAGTTTTCTCACTCGAAGAGGATCCTTGTTGAATATGTTTCCTTTCTCATATGGGCTGATATGCATCCCATAAATATATACTTCTCCCCGTTCCACTCTGATAAAAGATTCCTTAATACTGCATTTTCCGCTGCGAAGCGATTTTACCTCCGTTCCCGCGAGCGCGATTCCAGCCTCATAAGTATCTTCTATAAAATAATCATGAAATGCTTTTTTATTGTTTGCGATCAGCCTGATTCCCTGTTTTTTTGCCATTTTCATTTCCTCCTTACTCTTCTGCAAGAGTAAAATCTACTGTACGCTTCATAGCATCTGCATCTGCCACACGGACACGGACCTTCTGTCCCAGAT
>URWL01000406.1 GCA_900551465.1 uncultured Blautia sp.
CCGGTGTAAAAACACTTCCTGATTTTATGAAGGACGCTACAGACAGAAACAGGACTTCTCCCTTTGCCTTTACCGGAAACAAGTTTGAGTTCCGTATGGTTGGATCCAGAGATTCTATTTCCGAGTGTAATGTTGTGCTGAATACGATTGCGGCTCAGGCGTTCAAAGAGGCCTGCGACCGGCTGGAGGCAGCTCCGGACTTTGCACTGGCTGTCCATGATCTGATCAAGGAATATGCCACTGATCATCAGAGGATTGTATTCAACGGCAACGGTTATGCTCCGGAGTGGGCAGAGGAAGCAGAGAGAAGAGGTCTTCCGAATCTTCCTTCCATGGTGGACGCTATCCCGGCGCTTACAACAGAGAAGGCAGTAAGCCTGTTTGAAGAATTCCATGTATTTACAAGAGCAGAGCTGGAATCCCGTGCAGAGATCCAGTATGAAATTTATGCAAAAGCCATTAATATTGAGGCAAAGACCATGCTGGATATCACTACAAAACAGATCATTCCGGCGGTGATCAAATATACAACGGTACTTGCCCAGTCTATTAATGCAGTCCGTGCGGCAGCGGCAGTAGATGTAGGTGTCCAGACCTCCCTTCTTGAGAAATGCTCCAGCCGTCTGTCTGAGACAGATAAAGCAATGGGTGTTCTGGCCGATGCAGTTGCTCATATCGGCGATTATCCGGAAGGAAGAGAACGTGCGGTATACTGCAGGGAAAAGGTGGTAAAAGCAATGGAAGAACTCCGTAAACCAGTGGACGAGCTGGAAATGCTTGTGGACAAAGAAATGTGGCCAATGCCTTCCTACGGAGATCTGATATTTGAAGTCTGACAAAATCAGGAGAAAAGAATGGAAGAATTAAAATTTCTGGAGGAACAGAAAGTCTCTCCGGCGCTGATCCGCCAGATTGAGACATTCCGAAATACATATGGAACAGCAGAGGAAGCAGTACACAGGATCGTGAAGCCTTCCATTCCTTTTTATGGAAAAGATATCCTGGAGATGGCTATTGCAGGTCTTCTCCAGGGAGAAAATCTTCTCCTTACAGGACCTAAGGCTACGGGAAAAAATATTCTGGCAGAAAATCTTGCTTATATTTTTGGAAGACCTTCCTATAATGTTTCTTTTCATGTAAATACAAACAGCGGTGATCTGATCGGTACCGACACTTTTATAGATAATGAGGTGAAACTGCGCAAAGGAAGTATCTATCAGTGTGCGGAATACGGAGGTTTTGGAATCCTGGACGAGATCAATATGGCAAAAAATGATGCGGTGTCTGTGCTTCATGCCACTTTGGATTACCGACGGTCTATTGACGTGCCGGGATATGACAGGATAGAGCTGCATCCGGCAGCAAGATTTATTGGTACCATGAACTATGGATATGCCGGAACAAAGGAACTGAATGAAGCACTGGTATCCCGTTTTATGGTTATTGATATGCCGGCCCAGACAGAAGAATCTCTGAATTTTATTTTTGAAAGGATGTTTCCGAATGCACGCAGGAAAGCAGTGGAACAGTTTATCGGCGTGTTTCTGGATCTCCAGCTGAAAGCCCTTAACAGTGAAATATCTACCAAACCATTGGACCTGAGGGGGCTTCTGGCCGCTATGAAGATCGTAGACACAGGACTGACTCCCTGGAAGGCTGTTCAGATGGGCGTGGTAAATAAAACCTTTGATGTTTTTGAAAAAGAGATCGTGGAGGATGTAGTCCGTACCAGAATCCCGGCAGACTGGACAAGAGAGGACGTCTATGAATAAAGAAGATGATCTGGAAATTGACGACAGCCGTTTTGAGCTGGAAAACAGGATCAGGAATCTTCTCTGGACTGTCAGCGGAGATTATGGGCTTTCGGTAAAACCGGATATTTCCCTTTTTTTTAGATCCAGAGACATTGCTCTTTATGACGGGATCAAACAGGGTGCGTTTGCCAGATATTATGACCGGGATGCTATGGGAATGTACCTGGTAAAAAAAGTGTTTCTTCAGGCGAAGGAAAGTGAACTTACACTGATCGCTCAGCTTTGTATCGAAGAAGCAGTAGGAGAAAAAATCTGTCAGGAGCGTCCTGGAGTACGGTCTATGCAGAAGCAGGCTTTTGAAGATATCCTGGATCAGGAATTTGAGGAAATGCCTGATCCGGGAGATCTTCTGGCAAGACTGAAGATCGCGGTGCTGCGCAGAAGGCTGGACGGAGAAGATTTTCGGGTGGAAAAACGCCTGCGTCCGTATATGGATCTGATCCTGCGCGCAGAAAAAGCAGAGGATACCATGGAACTGATCCGGATTGTGGATGAGCTTTACAACAGGCTGGCAGATCCCCT
>URWL01000407.1 GCA_900551465.1 uncultured Blautia sp.
GAATTTCCTTTCCGTTTACCGGATTTACGGCGCGGATACCGTCAATCTGTACACCTGTCTTTTCTTTTGCAAGCTCAGAACGCTCAAAATCAGACTTTCTTGCAGCCTGCTCCTGATATTCGTGAACGGCATCCAGATTTTTAATCTCGTCTTTATATTTTTCCAGCATTGGATGCTCCGGAGAAACAACCATATAGGTTGCACCAAAAAGAGTATCTGGTCTGGTTGTATAAACAGTCAGCTTGTCTTCTTTTCCGGCAATGGCAAAGTCAACCTCTGCTCCCTGACTTTTTCCGATCCAGTTTTTCTGGGAAACTTTTACACGTTCAATATAATCTACGCCATCAAGACCTTCCAGAAGCTTTTCTGCATAATCTGTAATCTTCAGCATCCACTGGCTTTTGACCTTGCGGACAACCGGAGATCCACAACGCTCACAGACACCGTTTACTACTTCTTCATTGGCAAGTCCTACCTTACAGGAGGTACACCAGTTAATAGGCATTTCTGTTTTATAGGCAAGACCAGCATTAAACAGCTTCAGAAAGATCCACTGGGTCCATTTGTAGTATTCCGGATCTGTGGTGTTTACTTCCCTGTCCCAGTCAAAAGAATATCCCAGAGAATGAAGCTGTTCTTTAAAACGTTTTACATTATTTGCTGTAACAATCTTTGGATGGATTTTATTCTTAATGGCATAGTTTTCTGTGGGAAGACCAAAAGCATCCCAGCCCATAGGATAAAGTACATTGTATCCCTGCATTCTTCTTTTTCTTGCCACAATATCCAAAGCTGTGTACGGTCTTGGATGACCTACATGAAGGCCCTGTCCTGACGGATACGGAAACTCTACCAGAGCATAATATTTCGGTTTACTGTAATCATCTGTTGCGGCAAAAGCTTTATTGTCATCCCAGATCTTCTGCCACTTTTTCTCGATCACCTTATGATTGTAAGGTACTGACATAATTTTTCCTCCTTATACAAAATAGCAAAGCGGACAAGTCCGCTTCGAACTCCTTAATAAAAAAAGCCCCTCATCTCTGTATTTAGAGACGAAGGGCTAAATTCCGTGGTACCACTCTAATTCATCGGATATCTGATCCGGTGCACTCATTGAATCTGTAACGGGATTTCCCGTCCAAAGCTACTGTACTTTCACTTCGGCAACTCCAAGGCGAGTTCAGAAACATCCTTTCCTGCCTCACACCAAACGGCAGGTCTCTGAAAAAGAATAAGTTTTCTTACTGCTCCTCTTCTTCGTCTTTGTTCTTCATAATTCTAACTATTCCCGACAGGTTTGTCAAGGATTAAATTCTTCTCTGTTCCTGAAAAGCTCTCAGTATGATATTCCGCGCTTCTCTGGCTTTTTCCGCATCCATGTTCTCTGTGTTTTCCAGAGGATAAGGAAGCCCCATTTTTTCATATTTAGCCTTTCCCATAGTATGGTACGGAAGAACCTCCAGGCCCTTTATATTTTTAAATCCGGCCAGGAGCTTTCCAAGATTATTCAAATGCTCTTTCTGGTCTGTGATCCCGGGTACAACAACATGGCGGACAACCATAGGAACCTCTGCTTTTTCAAGCGCTTCAGCAAATTCCAGCACATGCTTCTGACTTAATCCGGTCAGATTTTTATGTTCCTCTTCATTACTGTGTTTAAAATCCAGAAGCACAAGATCAAGAACATCAAACAGTTTTTCAAATTCCTGCTGCCTTTCCTTCCGATACATGATTCCGGAAGTATCCAGACAGGTGTGGATTCCCTGTTTTTTTGCTTCACGGAAAAGTTCTGTCAGGAAATCAAGCTGCATAAGAGGTTCCCCGCCGGTAGCAGTAATCCCTCCATTTTTGTAAAAAACTTCATTCTTTTTGTAGGCATCCAGAATTTCTTCCACTGTCATCCTTTTTCCTTCTCCTGATTTCCAGGTATCCGGGTTGTGACAGTACAGGCATCTCAGAGGACATCCCTGAAAGAATACTACAAAACGAACTCCGGGACCATCAACGGTCCCGAAGCTCTCTGTAGAATGAATATACCCCTTGTGGTCATATTCTTTTTGCATCTGATTACATTCCCTGGTGGAAGGTTCTGGAAATAACCTCATCCTGCTGCTCTTTTGTCAGCTTATTGAAGTTTACCGCATAACCGGATACACGAACGGTCAGCTGCGGATATTTCTCCGGATGTGCCTGTGCATCCAGAAGAGTTTCTCTTGTAAAAACATTTACGTTCAGATGATGGCCGCCTTTTTCTGCATAGCCGTCAAGTAAGTTTACCAGGTTATCTACCTGTGCGTCACTGATATTCATAGTAAAAGTCCTCCTGTAATGT
>URWL01000408.1 GCA_900551465.1 uncultured Blautia sp.
TAAGACGCCGCCCTCTCACGGCGGAAACACGGGTTCGATTCCCGTACTGGCTGCTCTTAATAAAACCGATAAAACAACAGAATAAGGCCAGTTGGTCAAGGGGTTAAGACGCCGCCCTCTCACGGCGGAAACACGGGTTCGATTCCCGTACTGGCTGCTGAAAGTGCAATCAAGCAAATTGGTTGCACTTTTTCTTTTGCCCGGAAAATAAAAGATACCGGTGTTTTTCTTGCTTCAATAGAAAAACAGGATTTAGTCTTGCAAAAGTCTTGCAAAAAAACCGGAAGATGGTTATTATAGAGAACGAATGTTTGAAATGGTAATAAGTGAAAGAAAGGAAATAGAACAGTCATGGCAAAGAAGGAAACGTATGATGCCGGAAGTATCTCTGTCCTGGAAGGGCTGGAGGCAGTGCGGAAGCGCCCGGGTATGTATATCGGAAGTGTGTCGAGAAAAGGTCTGAACCATCTGATCTATGAGATTGTAGATAATGCAGTGGATGAGCATCTTGCAGGTTACTGCAGTAATATCCACGTGGTTCTGGAAAAGGACGGCTCCTGTACGGTCACAGACAATGGAAGAGGTATTCCCGTGGATATGCATGAAAAAGGTGTATCAGCAGAGCGCCTTGTGTTTACAACTCTTCATGCAGGCGGTAAGTTTGATAATTCTGCATATAAGACCAGCGGTGGTCTTCACGGTGTAGGTTCTTCTGTGGTAAATGCTCTTTCTACTTATCTGGACATCAGGATCAGCAGAGACGGCTATGTACACCATGACCGTTATGAAAGAGGAATTCCGGTGATAGAACTGGAAGAAGGTCTTCTTCCTAAGCTGGGCAGGACAAGAGGGACAGGAACCTGTGTCAATTTTCTGCCGGATCCGGAGATTTTTGAAAAAACAAGATTTTCTGCAACAGAGGTAAAAAGCCGTCTCCATGAGACTGCTTATCTGAATCCGGAGCTTACTATTTTATTTGAGGATAAAAGAGGAGAAGAACCGGAAACGGAAGAATATCATGAGCCTGAGGGGATCGTTGGTTATATTCGGGATCTGAACCATAAAACAGAAATTCTTCATGAACCGATTCTTTTGAAAGGAGAGGCTGACGGGATTCAGGTAGAAGCTGCATTTCAGTATACCAATGAGTTTCGGGAGAATGTGCTGGGATTCTGCAACAATATCTACAATGCAGAAGGCGGAACTCATCTGACAGGATTTAAGACCACCTTTACTACGGTAATGAACACCTATGCTCGTGAGATCGGAGTGTTGAAGGATAAAGATGCCAATTTTACCGGTGCGGATATCAGAAATGGAATGACTGCCGTAGTGTCTATTAAACATCCGGCTCCCCGTTTTGAGGGGCAGACCAAGACCAAGCTGGATAATCAGGATGCTGCCAAGGCCACAGGAAAGGTATTGGGAGAACAGCTGGTACTTTATTTTGACCGTAATCTGGAAACGCTGAAGACGATTCTTTCCTGTGCGGAAAAAGCGGCAAAGATCCGTAAGACAGAAGAGCGGGCAAAGACAAATCTTCTTACGAAGCAGAAATATTCGTTTGATTCTAATGGAAAGCTTGCGAACTGTGAAAAAAAGGATCCCTCTCAGTGTGAGATTTTTATTGTAGAGGGAGATTCCGCAGGCGGCTCTGCAAAAACAGCAAGAAACAGGAATTACCAGGCGATTCTGCCTATTCGCGGAAAGATTCTGAATGTAGAAAAGGCTACCATTGATAAAGTGCTTGCCAATGCAGAGATCAAAACCATGATCAATGCGTTTGGCTGTGGTTTTTCGGAAGGCTATGGAAATGATTTTGATATCAGCAAGCTTCGATATGATAAGATTGTGATCATGGCAGATGCGGATGTGGACGGCGCACATATCTCCACGCTGCTTCTGACTCTTTTTTATCGGTTTATGCCGGATCTTATTTATGAAGGACATGTATATATTGCCATGCCGCCGCTTTATAAGGCTATGCCGAAAAAGGGACCGGAGGAATATCTTTATGATGACAAGGCTCTGGAAAAATACCGTAAAACCCATAAACCGGGCAGTTTTACTCTGCAGAGATACAAAGGTCTGGGAGAAATGGATGCGGATCAGCTTTGGGAAACCACTTTAAATCCGGAAACAAGGAGAATGAAACGTGTGGAGATCGAGGATGCCCGTCTGGCTTCCAGTGTTACCGAAATCCTCATGGGAAGTGATGTTCCGCCGCGAAAAGCGTTTATTTATGAACATGCGGCAGATGCAGAACTGGATATATAGAAGGTGAAACCAGAAGGACAGGAATCCGGATGCAGACAGAAGATC
>URWL01000409.1 GCA_900551465.1 uncultured Blautia sp.
TAGCTCTGACCGGAAAGACCGGAAGTACAGACAATCCGGGATATATGTATTATTTTCGGTATCTGCCATATCTGTTTCTGGCTCTGTTTGGATTTGTAGCAGGATATATCCTGATTGTTTTCAGTAAAAAAGAAGTAAAAAACAGAATGCTTGCGTCTCCGGTATCTGCCAGGCGCCAGAGTCTGGAGGGACTTCTGAGTATGGCGCTTTTTGGAGTATGTGTAATGGTATTTACGCTTCTTACAGCGGTAATCTATTATGGGGAAGAACTTTATGGAAATGAAAATTTTGGATATTATCTTTTGAATACACTGGCAGTATTTCTTGTGTCCATGTCCGTGGCCTATCTGGCAGGAACACTTGCTGCGAATAAGGACGCCCTTACAGGGATCGTGAATATTCTTTCTCTTGGAATGTGCTTTCTGTGCGGTGTATTTGTTCCATTGGAATATATTTCCAAAGGTGTAAAAACGGTCAGCCAGTTCCTTCCGGTATACTGGTATGAAAGAGCTAATGATATTCTGAGCAGCTTTACTGTGCTTACGGAAAATGCAAGGATACAGATTTTTCAGGCAGTGGGAATGCAGCTGGTATTCTGTATTGCGCTGATAAGTCTGACGCTGGTGATCGGCAAATACAGAAGAGTGGGAAGGTAAGGTGATTTTGTCACAGACGGACATATTTTTTTTGTGTATGATAAGACCATAAAATAAATCCCGAAGAAAAAGGGAAGTCTATTACTAAGAACAGACAGCTGCCCTGGACGGCAGAAAAAGTTTCTTATAAAAATACACACAGCCCCGGAATAACAGAAGAATACAGGCAGGGGCAGACAGGAGGAAAATATGTCAGCTTTAAATATTACAAAAAATAATTTTCAGGAAGAGGTTATGAACAGCGATAAACCTGTGCTTCTGGATTTCTGGGCAGGCTGGTGCGGACCATGCAGGATGCTTTCTCCGGTAGTAGATGAGATTGCAGAGGAGAATGACGATATCAAGGTCTGCAAGATCAATGTGGACGAGCAGCAGGATCTGGCTTCTGAGTTTAAAATTATGACCATCCCTACCCTGATGGTTTTTAAAAACGGAGAACTGCAGAGCCGTTCCATGGGAGTAAAACCAAAGGAAGAAATTCTGGAAATGCTCCAGTAAGGGAAACAGATTACAGAAAGAAAAAACAGGGAATTCCGTTAAACGACAGGTGTCGGAAAACGGGGTTCCCTGTTTTGTGTAAATACTTTATTCTGAAATTTCTTCCAGCTTTTTTTTGTCGGTAAGTTCGATAGTTCCTCTGGAAAGCTTCACAAGTCCCTCACCCTGGAAATAGCGGAGCATACGGGTTACAACCTCCCGGGCTGTTCCAAGGTGGTTGGCGATCTTTTCATGTGTGATTTTCAGAGAATCTGTATTGTCAAGAATGCTTTCTTCCACCAAAAATGCAGCAAGGCGTTTGTCAAAGCTTTTCCACATGATCTGTTCGATGAGCCACATGACCTCGGTAAAACGGCTTCCCATGATCTGGTTGGAAAAATTAGCCACTGCAGCAGATTCTTCCATAAGCTTTTTATAAATATGAGGAGGCAGGACAATAACCTCACTGTCTTTTTCTGCTTCTATGATAACTTCAAACTGAATGTTGCTCATAACGCAGGAGGCAGAAAAAATGCAGACATCTCGTTCAAAGAGACGATAGAGAGTGATTTCTCTTCCGTCATCAGAGATGATATAGGCCCGGAGCTGTCCGGAAAGGATCAGTAGAAGACCCAGACAGTCAACAGAGCCATTATGGAGAACTGTTCCACTGGGGACAGAACGAGATTGAGAAGACTGGGAAATTATCTTTTGCTGGGCAGGCGTAAGCTTATCCCAAATGGGAAAATGTGTGGATAAGTCCATGACAGATCACTCCTTTTTATATACTACATTTTAGTATATAAAACAGGAAGAAATCTGTCAAATATCTGGAAAATAAATATTGCGTGTGATAAAATTAAATTATTATTGCTTACTTCATTCACAGCAGCTATTGTGTTACAGAAGAAGGAGGAGAAACATGGAAAGACATGCATTTGCAATGAAAATAAAAGAAGGCCGGATGAATGCCTACAGAAAAAAACTGGGAGAAATCTGGAAGGAACTGACAGATTTTCTGGACAGAAACGAAATCAGAAATTTCAGCCTCTGGAATGCAGAGGATCTGATCTTTGGATACTACGAAAATGAAGATGGAAGGAAGCTGGACAAGAATGAGGAAGCGGTCAGATCTGCACTTATAGAAAAAATGCAGGATACATTTCAGTGGATCTCCGTACCAGG
>URWL01000410.1 GCA_900551465.1 uncultured Blautia sp.
CTCTGTGACTGATACTGATATTTTTTACATGGCCGCCGCAGTCTACAATCAGGTTCAGCTCCTCTGCCGCCTGTTCCTGTCTGTGGCGCACCTTAAATTCTCTGGTAAAGCTGGTGTCCTGCTGGATCGCATATCCCTTTGTAGTGGAAAGGATACCCGGTGTAGACGCACGGATCACCGCCATATCCTGAACGATCACCTGACGGCTTACGCCAAATTTTGCAGCAAGTTCTCTGGCCGCAACCGGTTCTTCCTCTCTCTGAAGAATCTGAAGGATTTCCTTTCTCCTATCAGAGGTGTTCATGATATGCCTCCTCTCAGACCGCATGAAGATTTTTCATGGAAATATCAAGGATCGGTGCAGAATGAGTCAGCGCCCCGCTGGAAACATAGTCTACGCCCACATCACGAATCTTTGCGATATTCTCTTTTGTCACATTTCCGGAACATTCTGTCTCTGCTCTTCCGTCAATAAGGGCTACGGCTTCTTTCATCTGCTCCGGTGTCATATTATCCAGCATAATGATGTCTGCTCCTGCTTCTACAGCTTCTTTTACCTGATCCAGAGTTTCTACCTCAATCTCAATCTTACGTACAAAAGGTGCGTATGCTTTTGCCATGGCCACAGCCTTTGCCACGCTTCCGGCTGCTCCGATGTGATTGTCTTTCAGAAGCACTCCGTCCGAAAGATTATAACGATGATTGCATCCTCCGCCTACACGGACTGCATACTTTTCAAATACACGACAGTTTGGAGTTGTCTTTCTTGTATCCAGAAGAGTCAGACTGCTGCCTTCAAGAAGTCCTGCCACCTCTCTTGTATAAGTAGCAATCCCGCTCATTCTCTGAAGATAGTTAAGGGCCACCCTCTCACCGGATAAAAGTACACGAATGTCTCCGTTGACCTTTGCCAGAAGCTGCCCGTTCCTTACCTGATCTCCGTCCTTACAGAAAAATTCAATTTCAGTCTTATCATCAAGAAGAGTAAATACTCTTGCATAAACCTGGAGTCCTGCGATCACTCCGTCCTCCTTAGCGATCAGATCTACCGTTCCCTTCTGTGCCTCCGGCATTACGGCATTGGTAGAAACGTCCTCGCTTGTAATATCCTCTCTCAGAGCCATCATGATCAGCTCATCTGCCTGCATTTTCATTGTAATTTCATTCATGACTGTTTTTCATCCTTTCAATTTCATTTAATACATTTTTCCGATAACCTGCCATCAGATTTTCCCTGTCTTCATAGCATTTCCGGTCAATGGCTCCGGCACGGCACGGCTCCGGCTTCTTTCCAAACAATATATCATCTGCAGCTCTTCTTGCAAACACCAGAGATTCCAGAAGAGAATTGCTGGCCAGCCGGTTCTTTCCATGAACTCCATTGCAGCTTGTTTCGCCGCAGGCATAAAGTCCTTTCATTGAAGTCCTGCTTCCCAGATCCACCTGAATGCCTCCCATAAAATAATGCTGAGCCGGAACTACCGGAATCGGCTCCTTTCGTACATCATATCCTTCCTCCAGACAACGTTTGAAGATATTAGGAAAATGTTTCATGATCATATCCTCACCCAGCGGACGCATATCCTCCCACACATATTCGGTATCCTGTTTTTCCATCTGTGCGAAGATTGCTTTGCTCAGAAGATCTCTTGGCTGCAGTTCATTAGTGAAACGCTGTCCGTTTCTATCGCAAAGGTGAGCGCCCTCTCCACGTACAGATTCCGAAATCAGAAATCTCCTTCCCGGCTTTTTAGAATAAAGAGTTGTGGGATGAATCTGTATGTAATCCAGATTCTCCAGAGCGATCTGATGCTTCATGGCAATACCAAGTGCATCTCCTGTAATATGAGGAAAGTTGGTAGAATTTTTATAAAGTCCCCCAAGCCCTCCGCAAGCCAGAACCACATAAGGCGCGCGGATATCATAAATCTCATCCTGCTCATCCATAGCCACCACTCCCCCGCAAATATTATCCCGGGAGATCAGATCTACCATAGTCATATATTCACAGATCTCAATATTTTCTCTTTTTTCCGCCTGCTCAAGAAGTTTAGAGGTAATTTCCTTTCCGGTAATGTCCTCATGGAAAAGAATCCTGGGCTGAGAATGTGCCCCTTCTCTGGTAAACAGAAGATCTCCTTCCTCACTCCGTTCAAAATCCACATTTCTCATAAGAAGATCGCGGATAATACTGTTGGAGCTGCGGATCATCAGATCTACTGCTTTTTTATTATTTTCATAATGGCCTGCACGCATGGTATCCTCAAAATAATCATTGTAGTCAGCCTCTCCCCGAAGCATGCAGATTCCTCCC
>URWL01000411.1 GCA_900551465.1 uncultured Blautia sp.
CTACATACATCCTCATAGGTTGCCGGTCCACTGTCCAGGGATAAAAAAGAAATAACATCCAGAACTGCTTCAGCCGCCTTTTCCGGCTGTCCCATGGTATTATAAACTCCCAGTAATCTGATTCTGTCCGTAAGACAATCATATATTATTTTTATATTTGTCTGTTCATCCATCTGAAACTCAATACTTTTATCAAAGCATGTTTCTATAGCTCCGTACCCATGATCCAACACTTGTATTTTGTCTTTTTTCTTCAGCTCCTGCATTTTATAGTTTTTATTTTTCAGATGATCCACCAGTTCCTGCCAGGTTGTTGTCAGCAGATGGCAGTTTGAAGGCTCTCCCCAGTCCTTTGCATCCTTTTCTGTAAGACTGTAGACCACAGCTCTGTCCTCTTCCTTTACGGAAACTGCACGTTCTTTTACAAATTTCATGAATTCATTATACTTTTCCGAACCACGCGCATAATTTCCCGCTCTCTGGAAATCCTTCTCTTTTCCTTCATAATCTGCAGTCACTCTGTAGCTTTTAAGATCCATATTGATCCGGTTATCGGAATCATCATCCCCGTACTGCAACATACCCTCGTCTTTGTGCATTAACAGCTCATATTTCCCATGATTCCTGACATATACAGATCCATAGCCATATTCATCTGCTTTACATTCCTTATCAAGCTGCTCCAAAAGCCCCCTGATCTCTTCTTCTGTAAAATATGTCTCCGGCACGATCACCGGAAAAATCTCGTCCAGAACAATACTGATAATCTCCGGCTGTGCATCAACAGTCAACTGAATAACCATCCCGGTCATCATATCACTTCGTATTTTTATTAACTGGCCTTTTTCTCCGTACTCATAAGTATTTTCTTCGGAAGCTTCCACATCAATACTTTTTAATTCGCCGTTATTTTGGAACACACTTGCCTGGGGCACGGATTCGTTTGTTTTTCTCAGGCGAATATTCAGTTTCAGTTCTATCAGTTTCTTTAAATGGTCTGCAGTGATCGCAAAAGGCTTTATATAATTTCCGGCAATCTTTTTATCCTTCATCTGATCTTTTGTAAGCAGGTACTGCACACCATTTTCATATTCTACTTTTCTTCCGTTTTTCTGTGCATAATCCCAAATCCAGTCGTATTCCTCATCTGCTTTGCTTAATGGATGCTGATCAAAAGATTCCTGTTTTTTTCTGTCCTGTTTTATCTGATATGCAAGAACCTTCTCCGGCTCTTTTTCTGCATAAGACAGCAGCCCCTGCCAGATTCCAAAGCCTGCGATCACAGCAGCAAAAACTGTCGCCATCAGGAATCGTTTCTGTTTCCTGGTGAGAAATGCCCTTTTTCCTTTCCATTCATCCTGTACATCCGGATCCGCAATGATCTCCAGCCATTTCTCTCCCCATTCTTTTTTTACGGCTCCCGTATATGCAGCAACCTTATCGCTGTCTTTGAACAAACCCTCCATACAAAAAGGACGTCTGAAAATCCGGTCAGACGTCCCGTCCCTGACTGTCTGATGCACTTCATCACTCATACGTTTGTAAAGAATACTCTCTTTTAAAACGCATGACATTCCCAAAACATCCGTCCACGGACCTGCTTCCTCTCGCCGTTTTTCCGGATTTTCCCTTTTCATTCTCTGTCTGCAGCAGCCGATTCCTGTAAGATGCAGCTTCCCTTCTTTATCAAATATAAGTTTATCAGGAGTCACCGCGCAGTGCACGATTCCCATGCTGTGTAAATATGACAGGGCTTCCGCAACAGGTTCCAGAAGTCTCATAAAATCTCTTTCTTCCATCCTGTTTTTACGTTTCTTCTGCAGATACTCTTTGAGACTCTCTCCGCTGAGGTATTCCATTACAAGAAAAGCCTGACCGTTTTCCTGAAAAATATCCCTGACTGCCGTAAAACCCGGATGTTCATTACTTCCCAAAAAAAGACCTGCCTCATATAAAAAGTCTTCTTTATCCTCCTCAGAAAGGGAAATAAGTTCTTTTACCGCCACATCAATATCCAGGATGCTGTCATAAGCACGGTATATACGGCTGAAGGAACTCTGTGCCATTACTGCTCCTATGAGATATCTGTCCTGGAGCATCGTATATACAGGTATCTTCTGTTCGATTTCTTCTCTTTGTTTTTTTCTTTTCATATGTCTCCCTGCTTTAAACCTTCATACAACTACTGCCAGAAACTTTTATAAGTATTTTTATTATCTGCTTCTACTCTCCGCAATTCATAACTGATTTCTTCCTCTGAAACGCCAGTATAATGAAGATTCGCCTTTCCCCAGTCATATAT
>URWL01000412.1 GCA_900551465.1 uncultured Blautia sp.
GTCTTGGTGTTTTTGTTCTGCCCATGCCCTTTTATATTAATGAAGTGATGTATCTGGAGGGGATTACACTTTCTCAGGATGAATTTTATGAGCGTCTGCAGAAGGATGAAACGATTTCCACCTCACAGCCCAGTCCGGGAGAGGTATGTGGAATGTGGGACAATCTTCTGAAAGAGTATGACGAGATCGTTCATATTCCCATGTCCAGCGGTCTCAGCGCTTCCTGTGAAACTGCCATGGGACTTGCCAGAGACTACGACGGAAAGGTACAGGTAGTTGACAACCAGAGGATTTCTGTAACGCAAAGACAGTCTGTCCTGGATGCCCTTGCACTGGCAGAGGCGGGCAAAAATGCTTCGGAGATCCGTGAGATCCTGGAGGCGGAAAAGCTGGAATCCAGCATTTACATTACTTTAGAGACTCTGAAATATCTGAAAAAAGGCGGAAGGATCACTCCTGCTGCAGCGGCTATCGGTACAGTTCTGAATCTGAAGCCGGTGCTTCAGATCCAGGGGGATAAGCTGGACGCTTATTCTAAAGTAAGAGGCAAGAAGCAGGCCAAACGGGTGATGCTCAAAGCTATGAAGGAAGATATGGATACCCGCTTTGCAGAATATGTAAAAAAGGGAGAAATGTGCCTGCAGATGGCTTATACCGGAAATAAGGAAGAAGCGGAGGAATTCAAAAAAGAAGTTCAGGAGATGTTCCCTGAGCTGGAGATCCATATGGATCCCCTTTCCTTAAGCGTTGCCTGCCATATCGGCCATGGCGCCCTTGCAGTGGCATGCTCCAAAAAAGTCACTGTATAAAAAAGAATAAGTACGAGGAGTCATAAGACATGAAGAAACTGATGGAAATTATGGCAGAGGAGCTTTCCTCCGCTTTTGAAAAAGCCGGATATGATCCGGAGTATGGAAAAGTAACGGTATCAAACAGACCTGATCTCTGTGAGTTCCAGTGCAACGGAGCCATGGCAGGAGCAAAGGCATACAAAAAAGCACCGTTTATGATTGCAGATGATGTAGTGGAATACTTAAAGGACAGCCAGGTATTTTCTATGGCAGAAGTGGTAAAGCCCGGCTTTATCAATCTGAAAGTAAAAGAAGAATTTCTTGCGGATTATCTGAAGAAAATGGCAGAGGATCCCAAATTTTCCGTGACACAGGCGGAAACACCAAAGACGATCATCATTGATTACGGCGGACCAAACGTGGCAAAGCCACTTCATGTAGGTCATCTTCGTTCTGCCATTATTGGAGAGAGCATCAAAAGAATCGGCCGTTTTGTAGGACATAAGGTGATCGGCGATGTTCATCTTGGAGACTGGGGACTTCAGATGGGTCTGATCATTACAGAGCTGAAGCACCGCAAGCCGGAGCTGGTATATTTTGACGACAGCTATCAGGGAGAGTATCCGGAGGAAGCACCGTTTACCATTGGTGAACTGGAAGAAATCTACCCCTGTGCCAGCGGAAAATCCAAGGAGGACGAGGATTATCGTAACGAGGCACTGGAGGCAACCCACCTTCTCCAGCAGGGCAAGCCGGGATATATGGCTCTCTGGAACCATATCATGCAGGTTTCCGTAACAGACCTTAAGAGAAATTACGACAATCTTAATGTGTCCTTTGACCTCTGGAAAAAGGAATCAGACGCACAGCCTTATATTCCGGATATGGTGCAGGCTATGAAGGATCAGGGATTTGCCTATGAAGATCAGGGCGCGCTGGTAGTAGACGTAAAGGAAGAAACAGACACCAAGGAGATCCCTCCGTGTATGCTTCTGAAATCCGACGGCGCTTCTCTTTATACCACAACAGACCTTGCGACCATTGTAGAGCGTATGAAGCTTTATGAGCCGGACGAGATCCTTTATGTGGTAGACAAACGTCAGGAACTTCATTTTATCCAGGTATTCCGCTGCGCAAGAAAAACCGGACTTGTAAAAGAAGATACCAGACTTTCTTTCCTGGGCTTCGGTACCATGAACGGAAAAGACGGCAAGCCATTTAAGACAAGAGAAGGCGGCGTTATGAGACTGGAGCGCCTGATCGCGGATATTGATGAGGAAATGTACCGCAAGATTGTGGAAAACAGAAGCGTGAAGGATAAAGACGCTGCAGAGACCGCTGAGATCGTAGGTCTTTCTGCAATCAAATATGGTGATCTTTCCAATCAGGCTACCAAGGATTATGTATTTGATATCGACCGGTTTACTTCTTTTGAGGGAAATACAGGTCCGTATATCCTTTATACCATTGTCCGCATCAAGTCTATTCTGAACCGTTATGTAGAAG
>URWL01000413.1 GCA_900551465.1 uncultured Blautia sp.
ATATGTTTTCCCAAAAAGAAAACAACTGCGGTGATAATGAACCAGTATGAGAACCGGATTACAAAGTTTCTTTGGTTTTCTACTTTTGAAATATTTTCCTGCATGGTACCTCCTGAAAGTTTTAAAGTGATTGTTTTTAGATGAATTTATGAGACTGATTTGTTCTTATACATCATAAACTGTACAGTTGCTGTAATGTCAATAGAGTTTTATATATTTTTGCCTGTATGGATCAGAAAGTGCAGGGCGCTGTTATGATAAGAGTTTTTATCTGGGGATCTTCAAAGTATTTCCTGCATAGATAAGATCCGGATCAGAGATATGATTCAGCTCTGCCAGTTTCTGTACGGTGGTGCTGTATCTTTTGGCTATGGAGGTCAGGGTGTCTCCGGATTGAATGGTATAAAGAAAATAATCTGAAGGTTTCGGATCGTCATGGTCAGGACAGTGCGATCCACTGGACTCCGGCCGCACCGGATATGTTTGATAAAATACGTCAAGATCTACGTTTCCGGAAATTCCGGGAACCTGACCTTTGGAGCTGTACTGCCAGCCGATACCTGCAGGCGGACGCAGAGATTCTACCAGAGTTCCCCGGTCGTTATAGGGATAAGCTGCCAGCCAGTAATCGTAGGGAAGACTTTTGGTGTCCAGGACATGATAATACCAGTCAGTATTGCAGTAGATGCCAAAAAGATATCCGCCGTCAAGAATAACGCGGCGGAAGGCTTCTACAATCCTGGTGATGGCAGCAGAACCAAGCATGCGCTGACGTGACCATTCCAGATCATAAAAAACAGGAAAATCAAGAGGCCGTCCGTTTAATATCTCCAGGACTTTTCCTGCTTCTTCCCGGGCCTGAGATTCGTCCAGGGCATAGCTGTATTTGTAGACGCCGATTCTTATGCCGTAATAATGCAGACCTTTATAATTTTTTTCAAAAGAGGGATCTGCTTTATTTTCGGATTGAGTAGTACGCAAAATAGCAGCTTTGATCCCGGAATCTGCAATTGCGGAATAGCTGGTAACAGGGTTGTAGGAGCTGAGATCAATTCCTTTTATTTCCATGTCTGCCTCGGGAAAGAGAATACTTTATTTTAATGTATGCGTGATGTGATAAAGAAGTGAAAATAAGTTTTGAGATTATGTCCTGACAAAAATATAGAAATCGAGATATGTTCAAAGAACAGGATTAAAGAAAAGCAGTGCAGCATAAGATATGGAGAAAACACAGCGCAGGTGGCAGAAATGACATATTTATGGGGCAGTATGCTTCTGCTGGGAATTTTATATGGAGGACTTACAGGCAATCTTCAGGAGGTAACAGAAGCGGTAGTTTCCTCGGCAGAGGAGGCAGTCAGCCTCTGTATCGCCATGGCGGGGATTACCGCTATGTGGACCGGGATCATGAAGATAGCGGAAAATACCGGGCTGGTTTCACAGCTGGCAGAAAAAATGCGTCCGGTACTGAAGTTTCTGTTTCCGCGTCTGGAGCCGGATTCTCCTGCCGGCCATTATATTTCTCTGAATTTTTTATCAAATTTATTTGGTATCTCCTGGGCCAGTACAAGCGCCGGACTTTCTGCAATGAAGGAGCTGGCTGTTCTGGAAGAAAAAAGGAAGAAGGAAAAAACGGCACAGGGAAAAGGCGAACAGCTGCGGACGCCTCCTGCTGCCAGTCGGGAGATGTGTACCTTTCTGATCATCAATGTTTCTTCTTTGCAGCTGATCCCTGTGAATATTATTGCCTGCCGTGCCAAGTATGGAAGTGTGAATCCTACGGCTGTTGTAGGCCCTGCCATATTGGCAACAGCGGTAAGCACGGCAGTGGCAGTAATATTTTGTAAGATTATGGATCACAGAAAGGGAGATTCCTGAAATTCCATGACATAATTTTCGGCATGTTTTTGTATTTCCTGCATTTTCCGGGCCGTATCCGGATCGGAATAGGGAACTCTTTGGATCAGACGCTGGATGTAGTTGTTTTCTGCAACAATATCCATACTTTCCCGGAAATTAAGATCAAAAATATGGACAATGTAGGATACCCAGTAATCCATTTTTGTGATACGGTCTGAGGACAGGATTGTACTGTTTCTGAAAACTGTTTCATAGATCCCGGGGGAGATTTTCAGAGTTCCTGTTTCTTCTTCTGTGATTCCCATAAAGGTCATAAAGTCGTCCTCCAGTTTTACCCGGAAGTTATCCAGCTTGTCTGCGTCACGGATCAGCTTTGCATGAAGCAGGGTGCGGGGATCAGAGACGTCCTCCAGGATAAAATCACT
>URWL01000414.1 GCA_900551465.1 uncultured Blautia sp.
GAATAGGTATATATCCCCCGCACCGGGTTAAACTGCGGGAGGATCAATGTTATACTGAGCAAAGATCGGCTGCAGAGAAAATATGCAGCAGAAAATTTCAGCGGAGGGAATACAGAAATGAAAAAAAGAATGCTTGCGCTGTTCAGCGCAGTCTGTCTGACCGTTTCCATGGCAGGAGGATGCATAAGTGTATCAGCGGCAGAAGAAAAAAAGGATGAGGTGATCGTGACGATGCCGGTTACCTCAGAGCCGGAGGCAGGATTTGATCCGGCATATGGATGGGGAGCCGGAGAACATGTACATGAGCCTTTGATCCAGAGTACACTGACGGTTACAAACACCGATCTTTCCATAGGAATGGATCTGGCGACAGATTACTCTGTCAGTGAAGACGGGCTTACCTGGACAGTAAAGATCCGTGACGATGTGAAATTTACAGACGGAGAGCCTCTGACAGCAAAGGATGTGGCCTTTACCTATAATAACTGTCGGGATAACAGTTCAGTCAATGACTTTTCCATGTTGGAAGAGGCAGTAGCTACAGATGATACCACAGTAGAGTTTCATCTGAACCGCGCTTTTTCTATCTGGCCGTATACTATGGCTGTAGTGGGAATCGTTCCGGAACATGCTTATGATGAAAATTATGGACAGAATCCTGTTGGATCAGGAAGATATATTATGAAACAGTGGGACAAAGGCCAGCAGGTGATCTTTGAGGCCAATCCGGATTATTACGGAGAGGAACCGTCCATGAAAAAAGTAACGGTTCTTTTTATGGAAGAGGACGCTGCGCTTGCAGCCGCACAGTCTGGAACAGTAGATGTGGCACACACAGCAGCTTCTTATTCAGATATGGAATTTGACGGATACAGCCTTTTTAATGTAGCAACGGTAGACAACCGTGGTATTAATCTTCCGGCAGCTCCGGCAGAAGAGAAAGACGGAGTAATCGTTGGAAATGATTTTACTGACGATGTAAATGTAAGACGTGCCATCAATATCGGTATCGATCGGGATGAGATGATTGAAAACGTTCTGAACGGATATGGAACACCGGCATACAGCGTCTGTGACAAAATGCCATGGTACAATGATGAGGCGGTAACAGAATATGATCCGGAAGAGGCTGTGAAGATTCTTGAAGATGCAGGCTGGAAAGCCGGAGATGATGGAATCCGTGAAAAAGACGGTGTCCGTGCAGAATTGAATATTTTATATCCGGCGTCAGATTCTGTTCGTCAGGCTCTGGCAGAGGATACAAAAAATCAGCTGACTGAACTTGGAATTGCTGCATCCACAGAAGGGGTAGACTGGGATACCGCATATTCAGGAGCGCTTTCACAGCCGCTGATGTGGGGCTGGGGAGCACATACTCCAATGGAGCTTTATAATATTTATCATACCATGAAAGAAACAGGAACTGCGGAGTACTCTCCCTATGCAAATGAAACAGTTGATAAATATATGGACGAGGCTCTGATGTGCAGCGACCTGGAGGAATCCTATGATCTTTGGAAAAAGGCCCAGTGGGACGGTGAGAGCGGAATTACACAGGAAGGTGATATTCCGTGGATCTGGCTGTGCAATGTGGATCATCTGTATTTTGTAAGAGATGGCCTGAAGATTGCAGAACAGAAGATACATCCTCATGGACATGGATGGTCTATTGTAAATAATGTAGATCAGTGGAGCTGGGAATAAGCTGCCTAAAACCAAATAAAAGAAAATAAGTCATCCGGCGCCCTTCTGAGATGCAGTCTGTAAATAAGCAGACCGTCCCGGAAGGCGCCGGATACTGTGCGTTACAGCAGAAAGGAATTCTGCGTATAAGGAGAAAAGATTGAAGACAGCAAAATTTATAACAAAACAAATGATAAAAATGTTTCTTCTGCTTCTGGCAGTAAGTATAGCGGCATTTGCGCTGATGACAGCTTCCCCTGTGGATCCTCTTCAGGCAAATGTAGGTCAGACTGCCCTTGGTTCCATGAGTCCGGAGCAGATACAGAAGCTGGAAGAATACTGGGGTGTGGGACAGCCGCCTGTACAGAGATATCTGGCATGGCTGAAGGATTTTATCCGTGGAGATATGGGAGTCTCTCTTCTTTATCGGCAGGATGTAACAAAGGTGATAGCAGTAAAGCTGGCAAATTCCTTGTTTCTTATGATCATTGCCTGGGTCATGTCGGGTCTCCTTGGATTTATACTGGGAGCCCTTGCAGGAATGAACAGGGGAAAACTGATCGATAAAGTGGTCAGGGGCTATTGTCTGCTGATCTCC
>URWL01000415.1 GCA_900551465.1 uncultured Blautia sp.
GGTTGAACTGATCGTAGGAAAGAAAGGCAAAGGCAAAACAAAAGTACTGTTAGACAAAGTGAACGGCGCAATTAAAAACGCAAATGGCAGCATTGTTTACTTAGACAAAAGCACGAAACACATGTATGAACTGAATAATAAGGTTCGTCTCATTGATGTTTCTGTATATCCTATTAAAAATGCGGATGAGTTTGTTGGATTTGTTTGTGGTATTATTTCTCAGGATCATGACCTTGAGCAGATTTATCTGGACAGCTTCCTGACTACAGCGAAACTGGAAGGATTAGATGTATCCGGTACACTTGAACAGCTGGAAGAGATCGGAGAGAAATTTGGTATTTCCTTTATCATCAGTATGTCTCTTGACAAAGAAGAAGTTCCGGCAGAGTTCCAGGATAAAATTGGAACTGCATTATAATCCGGGGATAACGCATACAACTACATAAAGAAAAAACAGGGGACTTTGTGAAAACACAGAGTCCCTTATTATTTATTTTATGAGCAAAGAACAATTAAAAAGAATCATCCTGTTTTTCGGTACAAGTACAGCCGGAGCCGCAGCTCTTCTTGGTCTGAAAAGAGTCTGTTTTGCCGAAAAATATATTGATACACTACAGAATCTGTGATATTATTACAAAAAATTCGCAATGTAAATGATGTGACAGACATTTATAGGCAGACAAGAACAGGAGGAAATGCACATGTATCAGTTATGGGAGGCATTAAAGACAGCAAAAAATTACAGATGGGTGGAATTATCTCATTCTATGAATAACGACAGTCCTTACTGGGCCGGTATTCCGGAAGGAACGGTAGAACTGGCAAAAATGTGCTTTGACTGGGGAAATCCTATGCTGGAGTGTCTGATCCAGACCTTCAAGTTTCCGGGACAGTTTGGAACCCACATTGATTTTCCGGGACATTTTATAAAGGGCAGGGAGCTTTCGGAGAAATATGATGTACATGATCTGATCTTTCCCTTATGTGTGATTGATGTAACCGAAAAAGTAAAGGAAAACCCCAGATATGCCGTTACTGTAGAAGATATCAAAAATTACGAGCATACATATGGCGATATCCCGGATGGAGCTCTGGTCGCCCTCAGAACAGACTGGTACAAAAACTGGCCGGATATGGATGCATTATCCGGAACCGGAGAGGATGGAAGCGAAAACTTCCCAGGATGGTCCATGGAAGCTCTGAAATATATATATGAGGTAAGAAATGCCGCTGCAAACGGTCATGAAACTCTGGATACAGATTCTTCGGCTGTGGCAGAAAAAGCAGGGGATCTCATCTGTGAAAGATATGTTCTGAACCAGGGCAAACTGCAGGTGGAGCTTCTGAAAAATCTCGACCAGGTATCTCCGGCCGGCGCTGTTATCATCGTTGCCTATCCGCGGATCGAAGGGGCCACCGGACTTCCGGCCAGGGTATGGGCAATTACAGAATAATGAAACATTTTATTGAAATACATACATGATAGTAGTATAATTATGCCAGATAAATAATATGCAAAATAGGATTTCATGCGTTAAGTGTTCCGTGGATGGGGAGTTGCCACAGAAACGAAAAGCTCGTCTTACGATATGGATTCCGCACCCGTTGCAACATACAGATGACAAACATCTCGATTGTGAAGGGATATTAGAATTATTATTTATTCCAGATGCTCATTCACATCGGGATGTTTTTTGTGTACCTGAATTTATTTCCATGCATTTCTCTGCATCGTAAATCTATGCCAGAATACTCACATCCCGAAATATTTTTAAGGAGGTAACTGAGTATGATGGATCATGAAAAAATCAAACAGGGTGTCCGCCTGATGCTGGAAGGTATCGGTGAAGACATCAGCCGGGAAGGACTTCTGGAAACCCCGGATCGGATCGCACGTATGTGTGAACAGATCTACGGAGGGCTCTACGAGGATCCTGCCGCCCATCTGAACAAACAATTCCAGGCAATTAATAACAACATCGTCATTGAAAAAGACATTACCTTTTATTCTGTCTGTGAACATCACCTTCTTCCTTTTTACGGAAAAGCCCATGTGGCTTATATTCCCGACAGCAGGGTTGCCGGTCTCAGCAAGCTTGCCCGTACGGTAGAAGTTTTTGCCAGAAGACCTCAGATCCAGGAAAATATGACAGCCCAGATTGCAGATGCTCTGGAAAAATATCTGAATCCCAAAGGTGTCATGGTGATGATCGAGGCCGAGCATATGTGTATGACGATGCGTGGAGTGCAAAAACCAGGAAGCAGAACAGTAACCACTATT
>URWL01000416.1 GCA_900551465.1 uncultured Blautia sp.
CTATAATGAACATTGTTCATATTGAGAAAAGGAGAACGCGTATGAATACAGTAGTTACCTCAAGAGAAGCAATTCTGGATGCCAGCAGAAAACTGATCCAAAATAAAGGATGGGCTGCGGTAAATATCCGAAGTGTAGCCGGAGAATGCGGTGTATCTGTAGGTTCTATCTACAACTACTTCCGCTCCAAAGCAGAACTGATCGCTGCTGCTGTGGAAAGTGTCTGGTGTGATATTTTTCATTTCCCGGACCAGGAATATTGTTTCGACAGTTTTTCTGACTGTATTCAATGGATTTTTGACAGTCTGAAAAAAGGAGAAGAAAAATATCCCGGTTTTTTCACTTTGCATTCTGTTGGTTTTGTAAATGAAGACAAATCAGGAGGAAAACAACTAATGGCACAGTCCTGGGAACATATCCGAAAAGGCTTGTGTATGACATTGAAAAATGACAAAAACATCCGGCCGGATGCCTTTGACGATACATTTTCACCGGAAATGCTTTCAGAGATCGTCTTTTCCCTGATCCTTTCAGAAATGCTTCAAAAAAGAAATTCCGGATCTTCCATTCAGGAAATGATCCGAAGACTGATTTACTAAAAAACGTGCGGAAGAGCAGACACCGCTCCTCCCGCACATGTTTTTTCAACAAAATTGAACAATGTTCACAAAGAAAAGGAGAATGATTATGCAGGCAATTGGAGAAACTTTATTTGATGTGGTTTATCTGGTACTGGTAGTAGCTGTCGGTATCAAAATGATTCGTGAAAGTAAGGATCATAAGCAGTTCCGTCTTTTTGGCATTATGGCTGTCACTTTAGGATGCGGAGATGCATTTCATCTGGTTCCCCGTGCGTATGCACTGTGCACCACAGGACTGGAGAACTTTGCTCCGGCACTTGGCATTGGTAAATTTATCACTTCCATCACTATGACTGTTTTTTATATTCTTTTATATTATGTATGGAGAAGCCGCTATCATGTGGAGGGCAAAAAGGAAATCACTGCTGCGGTATATCTGATGGCAGGCATCCGTATCGCGCTCTGCCTGTTTCCTCAGAACCAGTGGACAAGCGCCAATGCTCCCTTATCCTGGGGAATTTACAGAAATATCCCATTCGCTGTTCTTGGGCTGATCGTTATCGTCCTGTTTTATAAAAGCGCAAAAGAACACAACGACAAAACTTTCCGCTGGATGTGGCTGACCATTGTACTGAGCTTCGGCTTCTATATCCCCGTAGTATTATGGGCTGATGCTGTTCCGGCTGTCGGTATGCTTATGATTCCAAAAACATGTGCTTATGTCTGGACAGTTCTGATCGGATATCAGGCTATGAAAAAAGAAAACATCTAAAAAAATGGCAGTGTCCCTTCCAGGAAAGATTATCTCTCACTCCTGGGTAGGCGCACTGCCAAATTGTTTTTTATAGGCCCGCACAAAGGTTGTATAATCGTGAAAACCACTTTGTTCTGATGCTTTCATCACCGGAATTCCCTGCGCAATCAGAGAGCGGGCAAAAAGAAGACGTTTACTTGTAATATAACTGTGTATGGTAAAACCTGTCTCTTCCTTGAATTTTCGCATCATATGATATCTGCTGAGAAAAAATTCTCCGGCAAGCGTATCAATAGAAAGATCTTTTTCCAGATTTCGATTGATGTAACGAACCAGTTTTTCCACCTGAGAATCAGAAGAATAGGATTTTTTATCAGTAATGTATTCTTTTTGGAGAAAAACCCGATTGATGTGCACCATAAACTGAGTAAAAAGTGCCTTTTTTAACAGTTCGTCACCAAACTGCTGTCCGGCAAGAGTTGTTTCCAGTTCATAGAGTATATCCTTCAGCCGTTCCTGAAAATGAGAACTGAGACGGATCAGACTGAAGCTTCGATCAGCAGCCTTCTGAAAACAGGCAGTCAGTTCTCTGCTCTGAATATCTTCGCGGATCCACAGAATAAATCTTTCATAAGGGACTGAGAAATCAATCTCCGGCATATGTATGGCGCCGCGGCTTACCAGAAGGATATCCCAGGGTTTCAGGTGATAAGCCTTCCCTTCTATATGATAAACAGCGCTGCCTGACAGAAAGATAACTATCTTGTGAAAATCATGATAGTGGTAAACATATTCTTTTTTTATCTGATCCTTAAGATGAAACAAACGAAAATCCTCTTCCAGATAACCGGCTTTTTCTGTTTCCATCACAATCTCACCTCCCTTTGGGAATCTATTGCAGTCTGAAGAAATACTTCTATGAAGCCAAATGTTATTTATAC
>URWL01000417.1 GCA_900551465.1 uncultured Blautia sp.
GAATATCCACTTCGTCATCCATAAAAACAAATTCGTTTCCACAGAGATACAGACCCTGAAGGAAATCTGTTCCGAATACGAAAAAAATATTTGTGTTTAAGAGAATAAAAAGAATATAATTTTTGTCTGGAAATGACATGCAGGAGTGGATTCTTCTGTTACAAAAGCTGGTTCAAGACTTGGAAAATTCTAAGCTTCTGCTTCTTTGCAAAAAACAATCCCCCAGATGCTGAACTCGCCTGCGACTCAGACAGCAGCATCTGGGGGATTGATGCAAATGCGCAGAAGACAAGAATTTTTACCCAAGTCTCTCAATGCTTCTGAACCAGAAGAATCCACTCCTGCATTATATTTTCCAGACAACAAATTTATATTCCTGCATTTTTATGTTCCCGGGTGGGAAACTGCAGGGCACAATACTGCTGGTCGTCCCGCGGCTGACAACTGACTGGGACTCGGATATTGCCGGGGGATTTCTATTTGGCTGGTATCCACTTTCAGATGCATAGAGAAAAAGGCAGATCATAGTGCCTTGCGAGGCTTCCGTTGGTAAGCCTGTGTTAGCTACAGCCACCGAGCACGCTGTCTGAGCCGTCAGGCGAGTTCGTGCGAATGGCAGTAAATCAGCGCACAGGTTTACCAGGAAACGCAGCACAGCACATGATTTGCCTTTTTTCTCATATGCATCATATGGGGGAAACAAGAAATAAAAATTCTCCCTCCCGCACTAAAATTTCCGGAATCTTTCATACCGTTTCTTCAGTAATTCTTCTTCCGGCATTTTCTCATATTGTTTCAGGAAATCTGCAATCTCCTCATCCAGTATGTCTGTCACATAAGAGAGGTTTTCTTCATTTAATTTCTCCGGCTCGGGAATGATCTTTTCAATGATCTTCTGTCTGTAAAGATCAGCGGCTGTCAGCTTCATAACTTCTGCTGCTTCTTTTGCCTTGCTGCTGTCTTTCCACAGAATACTGGAAAAGCCTTCCGGGGAAAGGATGGAATAAACGGCGTTTTCCAGCATCCATACCTGATCTCCTGCGGCAAGTGCAAGTGCTCCGCCGCTTCCTCCCTCTCCTGTTACAACAGTCAGTACCGGAACTGTCAGGCCAGCCATTTCCATGAGGTTTTCTGCAATGGCTGCTCCCTGCCCTCTTTCTTCTGCCTCAATTCCGCAGAACGCACCCGGAGTATCTACAAAACAGATCACCGGGCGGCGGAATTTTTCTGCCTGCTTCATAAGGCGGAGAGCCTTGCGATAACCTTCTGGCATTGGCATTCCAAAATTACGGTAAATATTTTCTTTGGTACCGCTGCCTTTTTCCTGGGCAATCACTGTAACCGGGATTCCATGAAAAGCTGCGACACCTCCGATCACTGCCGGATCATCTCCATATTTCCGGTCTCCGTGAAATTCTGTAAAATCCGTAAACAATCCACGGATATATGCGCTTCCTGAAGGCCGGTCCGCTCTTCGGGAGGCCTGCACTCTCTCCCATGGGTCAAGAGACAATGTCGGTTCCGATCCTTTGCCTGTCAGTGATGTCCGCTCAAATCTGTTCCGCTTCTCTGTCTCTTCGAAATTTCTGATCTTAGCTGTCTCTATGACAGACCTGTCTTTTTTCTCATGAAGCTTTAATATCTTTGTCAGTGTACGCTTCAGGTTTTCTCTTTCTACAATTGCATCCACAAATCCATGCTCCAGAAGGAACTCCGCCCTCTGAAAGCCTTTTGGAAGTTTCTGACGGATAGTCTGCTCAATAACTCTTGGTCCGGCAAATCCGATCAGCGCTCCCGGTTCCGCCAGGATCACGTCTCCCAGCATGGCAAAGCTTGCCGTCACACCTCCGGTAGTAGGTTCTGTAAGAACAGAAATATAAAGAAGCCCTGCATCGCTGTGACGCTTCAGCGCCGCCGAGGTTTTTGCCATCTGCATCAGAGAGGTAATCCCTTCCTGCATTCTGGCTCCTCCTGAACAGGCAAAAAGAATGACTGGAAGCTTTTCTTCTGCAGCCCGCTCCACAGCCCTTGTAATCTTTTCTCCTACTACCCATCCCATACTTGCCATGAGAAAGCGTCCATCGCAGACTCCAATCACTGCTTCATATCCGTTAATCCGGCATTTTCCGGTAACAACTGCCTCCCGAAGCCCTGTTTTTCCCTGAACAGCAGACAGCTTTTCCGGATATCCCCGGTAATCCATGGGATTTTCTCCCATAAGAGAACCATCCCATTCTTCAAAGCTTCCCTCATCTGCCACCATCTGTATCCT
>URWL01000418.1 GCA_900551465.1 uncultured Blautia sp.
GTGAAAGATATGAAGCCTGCAAAAAATCTTTCGTAAACCTGGCGTTTTCCAAGGAGATCCATGTACAGGAAAATAAAGAGGGAATCGGCGAGGATGCAGTTTCTGTAGTGGTTTCCGACGCAGTGGTTTATCTGCCGTTGGAGGATCTGGTCGACAGAGAAAAAGAAATGGAACGTCTGAAAAAAGAACAGGAGCGTCTTACAAAAGAGATCGCTCGCTGTCAGGGTATGCTGAATAACCCGAATTTTGTTAATAAAGCTCCTGCAGCCAAGGTAGATGCAGAAAAAGAAAAGCTTCAGAAATACGAAGAAATGATGGAAAAGGTAAACGTACAGCTTTCACAGATGCAGAAGTGATAAAGGAGCGTTAAGATGAAATGGTATGATGTGTGCAACAAGATTTCTCTGCTGCTTCATGCGCTGGTCAGTGCAGTAGGGTACTTTCTGATCGAGGCGATCAGCAGGCACTCTTTTACGGAAGCATGGAACTTTATGACGGGCAGGCCGTTGGTATTTGCCTATAATGCAGCACTGATCTTTACGACATCCCTGATCGTATATCTGTTCAGGAGAAGATGTTTTCTCCGTGTGTTTTTGTGTATGTTCTGGCTGCTGCTGGGAATCATAAACGGCGTGATACTGGCTACCCGTGTAACGCCGTTTACCGGCCCGGATCTTCATCTCCTGACGGATGGAATGGCTCTTCTGGAGAAATATCTTCCCAAGTGGGGAGTGATCGTGGCGCTTATCGTTCTGGGACTTTTTGCCCTGACTCTTTTTGGCCTTATCTTAAAAGGTCCGAAATTCAAAGGGAAGCTGAAATACAGATGGAACATTCCGCTGGTACTGGCCGGATTCCTGGTTTTTGCAGGGATAACACAGCTGGCGCTGGAAAAACGAGTGCTTTCTAATTATTTTGGAAATATTGCGTTTGCCTATGAGGATTATGGATATCCTTATTGTCTGGGTGTTACTATTTTTGACACTGGGATCACCTGCCCGCGGGATTATTCTGAAGGAGAGATCAAACGTATCGAAAATACGGAAAAGAATCTGCCGGAAACAAAGGATGGGGATTATCCGAATATTATCTTTCTGCAGCTGGAATCCTTCTTTGACCCTAAAATGGTAGATTATCTGGAAATGTCAGAGGATCCTATTCCTGTATTCCGAAAGCTGATGAAAGAATATACTTCAGGATATTATAAAGTGCCGTCAGTAGGCGCCGGTACGGCAAACACGGAGTTTGAGTCCATTACCGGAATGAGTCTTCATTATTTCGGACCGGGAGAATATCCTTATAAAAGTATCCTGAAAGAGACCACCTGCGAAAGCGCTCCGTATATTTTGAAGGACCTGGGATACTCTACTCATGCGATACATAACAATGAGGCAAACTTTTACGGAAGAAGATCTATCTTTCCAAATCTTGGATTTGATACCTTTACCTCTGCCGAGTATATGCCTGAGGAAGATGACAAAAATCCGCTGGGATGGACCAGGGACCGCGTTCTGACCGAAGAAATTATCAAATGTCTGGATTCTACAGAAGACCAGCCGGACTATGTGTATACCATCTCTGTTCAGGGGCATGGATCTTATCCGGAAGAACCGGAACTGGAAGAACCGGAGATCACAGTAACCGGTTCTCCCACAGAGGCAAAGAACAATCAGTGGGAGTATTATGTAAATCAGATTCGGGAAATGGATGATTTTGTAAAGGAACTGACAGATGCTCTGGAAGAGTATCCGGAAGATGTGGTCCTGGTTATGTACGGAGATCATCTTCCTACCATGGATCTTACGGTGGAGGATGTGAAGAACAGATATCTTTTCCAGACTCAGTATGTGATGTGGGACAACTTTGGTCTTGAGAAAAAGGATGTAAATCTGGCGGCATATCAGATGGCGGCAGAAGTTCTGGATCGCGTTGGCATTCACGAGGGAACAATATTCCGGTATCATCAGGCCAGAAGAAACACAAAGAATTACCAGGTGGATCTGGAAACACTTCAATATGATCTTCTGTACGGTGAGCGTTATTCCTATGACGGAGAGAAACCATTTAAAAGGACAAAAATGCGGCTGGGCATTTATGATACGACATTGGATGGAATTTCTCTTGTGTCAGCCTGGGATCATACTTATCGGATCACAGGAACGAACTTTACACCTTCCAGTCAGGTGAAGCTTAATGGAGAATGGTATGATACCGTTTATGTAAATCCGACCACACTCATGATATCCGGCACAGAACT
>URWL01000419.1 GCA_900551465.1 uncultured Blautia sp.
ATCCATGTGCGCTCTATTGTAGGCGATTTTCTGGAACACAGCAGGATTTTCTATTTCTATAATGGAGGAACGGAAGAAATCTATATGGGAAGTGCGGACTGGATGCCTCGTAATCTGGACCGACGGGTGGAGATTGTTTTCCCCGTAGAAGATGAAATGATCAAAAAACAGATCATGCATGTGCTGGAGCTGGAATTTAAAGATAATGTAAAAGCGCATATTCTTCAGCCTGACGGAACTTATGAGAAGCAGGACAGAAGAGGAAAGCAGCCTGTAAATTCCCAGATGGAGTTTTGCAGAGAAGCACAGGAAAGTGCAGGAAGAAAGAAAAAAGAACAGAAAGAAAATTCCAGAGTATTTATCCCGGCTGAACCGGCAGAGGATATTGAAGAAGAATAAGAGACCGTAAGGTCTGGGAATTATGAAAAATAGTTCTGGAATAGGGAGGATAAGATGGGAAACAGAAAGGAATCCTTTCTGAGGAGAAAGAATGTGGTTATTTCGTTCCGAAGGTATGGCATCGATGCTATGAGCGCAATGGCGCTGGGCCTGTTTGCATCGCTTCTGATCGGTACGATTATTAATACAATTGGTCAGAATGTTGCACCGGGAAGTGCGGTGTCACAGAGGCTGCTGGAGATTGGAGGATATGCTACATCAGTCACTGGTCCGGTAATGGCTCTTGCTGTCGGACATGCACTGATGGCGCCTCCTCTGGTGCTGTATTCTCTGGCTGCTGTGGGAGCAGCATGCAATGCTCTGGGAGGCTCCGGCGGTCCCCTTGCAGTGTTTTTTATCGGTATCGTTGCCTGTGAGGTAGGAAAGCTGGTATCTAAGGAAACAAAGATCGACATTATCGTAACACCGGCAGTAACAATCCTTACCGGAGGAGTGCTGGCGATCATTTTTGCACCAATGTTCAAGTCAGTGTGTGATGCTCTGGGGGTGTTTATCGGATGGGCCACCAACCTTCAGCCTTTCCTGATGGGGGTAGTGGTTTCTGCAGTGGTGGGCGCAGTACTGACCCTGCCTGTCAGCTCTGCAGCAATCTGTGCGGCCGTTGGACTGGGGGGAGGCGCTGTTCTGGCGGGAGTGGCAGATGGAACTGTTACTATGGAAATCTGGAATGGACTGTCTCTGGCAGGAGGAGCGGCAACTGCAGGATGCTGTGCTCATATGCTGGGGTATGCGGTTTTAAGCTTTCCGGATAACGGAATTGGAGGATTTGTGGCACAGGGACTCGGAACATCCATGCTGCAGGTACCGAATCTTATGAAAAAACCGATTCTGTGGATTCCGCCTATGATTACAGCAGCTGTTACAGGGGCGCTTTCTACCTGTGTGTTCCAGATGCGGAACAATGGTCCGGCAATTTCTTCCGGTATGGGAACGTCAGGACTGGTTGGTCCTATCGGGATCGTTTCCGGATGGTCACAGATGCCGGAAGGATATGAAGCCGGTGCGTTTCAATGGGTTGGAATGATTCTGATCTGCTTTGTACTTCCGATTGTGATCACCTGGATCACTGGAAAGATCTTTCGGGCGAAGGGGCTGATAAAACCGGGAGATCTGAAAATCGATATGGGATGATCATGAGAGAAAGGATGCAGGGAGGAAGTAAATGAAAAGAATTTTACTGATTTTTTGCGCATCAGTGCTTATCATATCTATGTCGGCATGCGGAGTAGATTTTGATGGCAGTCGTATGGGAAATGAGAATGAATTTATAATGGAGTATCGTGTTTTAAATACAACAGATACCCAGGAACTGACTGCGAAAGCCGGAGATACTATCCGGGCAGAAATTACAGCGAAAAGAGGCAGTCTGTCAATAAAAATCCAGAAAGATGGAGCAGAACCTATTTATGAAAGAGATGGGATTTCTGTATCAAATGAATTCGAGGTTGAAGTCGCGGAAGATGGTGTGTACACGGTTGAAGTAACAGGAAAAAGGGCAAAGGGAAGTGTTTGTTTTGGGGTAGAGAATGTTTTTATCTGAAAAATATAATGCAGGAATCAGATTTTTCTGACTCCTGCATGTTTTTTATAGACAAAAATCATATTCTGCTCCCACGCAGACAAAAAGTTTTACAAAAGGATGATTACCGCAAAGATCAGTATTGCGGCAATTATTCCAAGAAGAATCCAGTTTACAGCTTTCTGAACCTTGGTTGTTTGTTTTCGGAGATCTGAGGCACGGGTTTCGACTGGCGTGAAATCTTGCAGAAGCCTTTGGGCTTTTTGTCTGTCCTGGGA
>URWL01000420.1 GCA_900551465.1 uncultured Blautia sp.
TTTAAAGTATATGTAGACAGTCCTCTGGCAAATGAGGCTACCACTATCTTTGGGGAGCATCGTTACGACTGCTTTGATGAGGAGGCTATTTCCCTGATCCGAAAGGGAATTAATCCTATAAGTTTTCCGGGATTGAAAACTTCTGTTACAAGCGAAGATTCAAGGGCGATCAATTTTGATGAAGAATGTAAGGTGATCATTTCCGCCAGTGGAATGTGTGATGCCGGACGTATTAAACACCATTTGAAGCATAATCTTTGGAACAAAAATAATACGATTCTCTTTGTAGGATATCAGGCAGTAGGAACTCTTGGAAGATCACTTCTTGAGGGCGCAAAAGAGGTAAAGCTTTTTGGGGAAGATGTATATGTGGCTGCGGAAATCTGTCAGATGCCAGGGATCAGCGGACATGCAGATGTAAACGGACTTCTTGACTGGATAGGTGCTTTTGAGAAAAAACCACAAAGAGTTTTTGTGACTCATGGTGAAGACACGGTAACAGATCTTTTTGCAGAGAGACTTTGTGAAGAAAAGGGACTGGATGCAGTTGCACCTTTCAGCGGAACGGTATATGATCTGAAAGATAATGTATGTATTTTTGAAACATCTGGTGTAAAACTTGAAAAGACACATCTGTCACCGAAGAGTACGAAGGCTGCCCGGGCTTTCCAGAAACTGGTGGCAATGGGACAGAGACTTATGTCGGTGATCCGGAAAAATGAGGGCGGAGCTAATAAAGATTTGGAGCGTTTTTCCAGAGAGATACAATCCCTTTGTGATAAATGGGACAGAAGCGACAGATAAAAGAGAAATGAATTTGATGGAGTGAATAAAAGCTGTGAACTGGCAGACATGTCAGTTCACAGCTTCTTTATATTACTGCAGTGCTTCTTTTACTGCACGTGATAACTGATCCGGACATGAAGTCGGACGATGACCGCAGCGGATTCCGTCCAGACGACGGATTACTTCTTCTGCATCCATTCCTTCTACAAGCCTGGCAACTCCCTGTGTGTTTCCGGAGCAGCCACCCTGAAATTTAACATTATGGATCTTTTTTTCGTCATCAAGCTCAAATTCAATTGCGCTGGAGCAGACTCCTTTTGTTTTGAAAATCATCTATTGTTCCTCCTTTGATTAGTCTGAATATATAACTTCTGAGATGATTGTGAAAAGTAATACCGTAAGACATTATAACAGAATTGAAAAAAAGTTTCCATATAAACGGAACTTTTGTTATAATACATAAGTGAAACGGGCTGCTGTTCACATGGCACGATCGTTGCTGTGAACGGAGCAGCTTGCTTTAAAAATAAGAAAATAGCAGGATATTTTGTCTGTAAAGGAGATTACTATAATGAGACGTATTGGAATTATCGGAGCAATGGCTGATGAAGTTGCAGGATTAAAGGAACTGATGCAGGATATAGAGATCACACGTAAGGCATCCATGGAGTTCTATGCGGGAACTCTGGAAGGAAAAAACGTGGTGGTGGTACAATCCGGTATTGGTAAGGTGAATGCAGCTGTTTGTACCCAGATCCTGGCAGACGATTTTCAGGCAGAGGTCGTGATCAATACAGGTATTGCAGGAAGTCTGAATAATGATATTAACATTGGAGACATTGTGGTTTCTACAGACCTTGTCCATCATGATATGGACGCAGTGGCTTTTGGATATAAAAAGGGTCAGGTTCCGCAGATGGAACAGTTTTCTTTCCAGAGCGATGAAGCTCTGCGCCGTCTTGCTGTGGAAGCATGCAAAGAAGTTAATCCGGACATTCAGGTATTTGAAGGACGGATCGCTTCCGGAGATCAGTTTGTAGCAGATCAGGGGATAAAGGATTTTATAGTCAGTGAGTTTGGAGCGTATGCAGTAGAAATGGAAGGAGCAGCCATCGCCCAGGCAGCTGTGCTGAACCATATTCCATTTCTGGTGATCCGCGCTATTTCTGATAAGGCAGATGGAAGCGCCCATGTAGATTATCCTGCATTTGAAAAACTTGCAATCCAGCACAGTGTTAAACTTACCAGAAGAATTTTAAGAAATATCCAGGGATAAATAACAGATAAAGAAAAAAGAAATTTCAGCCGGATCTGGAACCTTTTGGAAATCTCTGCATAGCCTAAAAGCAGAGAACAGAAGGGGAGAAGGCAGCTTATGTATTATGATGAATTTTTTCCGTTTTATGCAGTATATGCAGATCCTGAGGTGTATGACAGAGAGCTGCAGCAGGAAAGAGAGGCAG
>URWL01000421.1 GCA_900551465.1 uncultured Blautia sp.
CTCCTGGACAGCCTGCGGAAACAGTTCTCCATTCATAAGTTCTTTATAATCCACATGGATCACATTATGGATACTGTCGTGGATCCAGTTATAAACCTGCGGTTTTACAAGCCTGTGAAATTCACTGATCTTTTCTCTTTTTTCATTCAGCTTTATCCCGCCGATCTCTATAATCTCAAAGGGCAGATCCGGATCTGAACCATTTTTTCCGGCAGGACACTGATTCCACTCCAGATCAAAAACAATATAATTCATATAAAGCTCTTCCTTTACTTTTCACTGTGCCAGTTCATATAAAGATGTGATCAGATACTCCTGGAATTTATCTTTATCTACATCTGTAAGCACATAAACATTTGTATCCTCTGCTTCATTTTTCCACCATCGGAATCCGCCCAGTACCGCCCCTCTGGCCGCACCTTCTGAACAGTCCACATCCAGGATCTTATGTCCTCCCTCAAATATTTCCGGATGAAGAAGATACATTACCGGAACTGCATCATGAACACTTACTTCTCCTCTGTATTTTTCAGAAGAATTCTCCAGACAATACCCCAGCATATCTCCACAGAGCTTTGCCGCAGGACTTCCCCACTGGCACATTTTCAGTATCTGTTTCCTGGTCAGTGTACACTTCTCTGTCACATCAAGTCCACACATTACCAGCGGAACACCTGATTGCAAAACCATTCTGGCAGCTTCCGGGTCCTCATAAAAATTAAATTCCGCAGCATCTGTAACATTACCTCCGGAAAGAGATCCTCCCATAAAAACAATCTCCCGGATCTTATCTGCTGTTTCCGGAAAAATCCGAAGCAAAAGTGCAACATTTGTCAGAGGACCTGTGGCAATTATTGAAGCCTTTTCCTCTTTCTCCAGTTCTTTCAATATTCTTTGCATAAAGAGGATTCCGTTTTCTCTGCTCTCTGTTCTTTGTGTTTCCGGAAGAACACATCCGCCGATTCCGTCTTCTCCATGTGTTTCCGGTGCATACTCAAGTTCCCGTACCACAGGTCTGCCCATTCCTTTGGCTACCGGAGCTTCAATACCAAAAAAATCAGACAGACTCAGCGCATTTCTGCTTACTTTATCTATATCCTGATTCCCGCATACTGTTGTGATACCCAATATCTCCAGCTGATCCTGATGCGCTGAGGCCAAAGCCAGCATGACCCCATCGTCTACTCCCGGGTCACAGTCAATGATCACTTTTCTTCTTTTCATATTTTCTCACCGTTTTCCACATATATTCTTCCGCTGAAAAATGTTTTCCACATTATCCCCGGAACTTCTGTGTTTAAGTATAACAGACCTTTTCTCTTGTTTCAACCAGCCTGTGAACAGCTGTACAAAACAAAAACTGCTGCAGATCCATGTTCTGTCCTCTATAGATTCCATAACACAATCTGCAGCAGTTTTTCTGCTTATATTTTTATCTTTTTACGGAAATGCCTGTTTTACCAGATATCACCAAAAAACTCCTCGTATGTGGCATCATCTTCAGATCCATTTCCAAACTCTTCCAGAATACTCTGCTCACCCTGTTCTTCTGATGGCTGAGCATCCTCTTTTGTCTCAGATGCATCTGCTTCCTTATTGGTGTTTTTATCCAGCTTAACCGTTACTTTCTTTTCTTCATATCCACCGTTACCAAGAACCTGAAGTGTTACTTCGACTTCTTCTCCCGGCTCATAATACTGAAGCATGTCTACCAGAGCATCAATGCTGCGTACCCTCTTTCCGTCAAACTCTGTAATAATATTTTTTACCTGGATTCCTGCCTTATCCGCTGCGCCTCCTTTTACCACTTCTGCAACCAGGACACCTTCCGGAATGTCATAAACACTTGCTGCCTCTTCGCTTACAGAAGTTCCTGTAATAGCCAGAACCCCATGATCTTCCAGTCTGTCTCTTGGAGTCTCATTCATCAGATTCTCAAGGATATCAGATACGTCTGTGATGGCAATTGCATATCCCATTCCTTCCACTTCAGTGGATGCTAACTTGGCTGAATTGATTCCCACCAGTTCACCGTTCATATTAAGAAGAGCGCCGCCGCTGTTTCCTGGGTTGATAGCCGCGTCTGTCTGGATCAGGTTTACGCCGTCAGAATTTTCATCGGCCTGACCGGAATCATCCAACTTACGGTTCTTAGCGCTTACAATACCGGTGGTAACAGACTGTCCGTAACCAAGAGCATTACCAATGGCAATAACCTGTTCTCCAACCCTCAGATCATCAG
>URWL01000422.1 GCA_900551465.1 uncultured Blautia sp.
AGCATCATGATATCCCTGTTTCTTTTTGCAGATGAACTCATCTGCACATGCAATCTTTGCCGCCTGCTTCCAGTCTTCCTCCGTGCCATTTTCCTTTCCAAAATTCAGATTCTCTGCAATGTCTCCGGAAAACAGCACATTTTTCTGCGGAACGTATCCGATCAGAGAACGAAGATCCTCCATACGATATTCTTTCGCATTTACTCCATCGATCAATACCTCACCGAACATTGGATCATACAGCCTTGGAATCAGTTTTAATATACTGGATTTACCACGTCCGGTTCCTCCTATAATGGCAGTTATCTCTCCGGGGTTTGATACAAAGCTTATATCTTTCAAAATGGGCTCATCTGCTCCCGGATATGCAAATGTCACATGTCGAAACTCTACTGTGGCATGTGCCGGACGTTTTTCCAGCGGAAAACTTCCGTCCCTGATCGAACTTTCTGTTTCCAGAACTTCTGAAATTCGTTTTGCACAGGCATAGCTGGTAGGAAACATCATGATCACCAGTGACAGCATCATTACAGAAGTCAGCACCATACTGATATACTGGCTGTTTGCCACCAGAGAGCCTACTTCCATGGCACCTGTATTCACATAATATGCACCCATTCCCAGAACAGCAGCTGTAGTAACGCCAAAAATCACACTGATCATTGGCATTAAAAGACTGGTAATACGGCCTGCTGTCATCGCAGTCATGGCATAATCAGCATTAGCCTCCTCAAAACGACTGCTCTCTGCTTTCTGTTTATTAAAGGCACGGATCACACGTACACCTTCCAGAGACTCCAGAAACAGCCGGTTGATCTGATCCAGTTTTTTTCTCAGGCGAATAGAATACCGGGAGGCTAAGATCATTATGATGGTCAGTGCAATAAGAAGCACGGGAATTGCCACCAAAAGCACAGAGCTGACCTGTCCTCCTGTAGCAGCAGAAAACACAAGTCCTGCAACCGCCATCATAGGGGCAAGCAGACCCACACGAAGCAGAAGAGTCAGAAAGTTCTGCACATTAGTAATATCTGAAGTACTTCTGGTAACAAGACTTGCTGTGCCAAATTTGTCCATTTCCACAGCAGAAAACTCCTGTACTCTGGAAAAAACCTGATTTCTCAGCTGTGCTCCAAAATCTGTCGATATATAAGAGGCAATCTTAACAGACAAAAAGCTGATAATGCAGGACAGCACCGTAATGCCTGCCATAATTGCTGCATACATCCAAATGACACTGTTTTCGCTTTCCGCAACTCCATGACTTATCATCTGTGCCAGAAAAGAAGGCAGGAGCATCTGCCCTACAGCCGAAAACAGAACCAGTAAAAACAGCCCTAAAACCTGTTTTGGTTTTAACTTTACTTTTGAAAATATTGTTTTCATAACAGCTGAATCTCCTTTCTCTTTCTATGCTTTTGCACCTTTTACAATTTTGATCCCGGATAGTTTAAAGAACAGTGCTCCAAGAGCATATTTCTGTAAGGAAATATAATCCTCCTGCGAAACCTTTCCTCCATAATTAAGGATTTCCATCTCTCCACTGGCTCCCTCAATAAAAATATCAGAAGCAGTAAATCCATTTTTCAGATAAAATTTTCGCCGTGCAATCCTCTGATCCCGATTATCCGCAGCGTTATCCAGACATTCAATCAGAAGAACAATCTTTTTATCCGCATATTCCCTGCATACATTCTGCATAATGTAACTTCCGGTTCCTTTACTTCTGATCTTGGAAGATACTGCCAGATAATCTACCATAATCATGTCCTTATATGGAATAAGCACTGTAAATCCCAAAAGCTGATCTTTTTCCACAGCTGCCATAACAACTGCTTTTTTCTTTTTAACGGAATGACGCAGCGTAAAATACGGTTTTCTTTCTCTCTTTGGAAATGCCTCCATATAGATTTCCTTTATTTCCGGCCACTGCTGCTCGGTTACTGCTTTAAACTCCATAATAATCTCCTCTTTCTTCTTGATTTCTCCTTTGTCAGAAGGTATCATATAATGTACAGTAACTGTACAGTCAAGGGGGTTTTTATGGATCAAAAAAAATATTTATATTCATCTGGAGAATTTGCAAAATTTACCGGTGTCAACAAACGTACTTTACACTATTATAATGACATTGGGTTATTTCAGCCTGAAGTAATCCGGGAAAACGGCTATCATTACTATACCTGCTTTCAATTCGCTCAGCTGGAATTAATCCTCACCTTACGCAAA
>URWL01000423.1 GCA_900551465.1 uncultured Blautia sp.
GGATATACTCCGTCCTTTACAAGCTTTTCAAAAGCCTCGGTTACAGAAGCCTTATCTTCCTGGTATGTAACACCAAACCAGGTATCCTTTGTTTCAAGAACGTCTACTTTTGCTTTTCCGGCTTTGATCAGACGGTCGATCATTTCAGGAAGAAGATATTCTTTCTTAATATCGCCCGGTTTGATCTCACTTAAAAATTCCACAAAGCCTTTTTCCAGAATATCCATAAATTCCGGAGTCAGTCCCCACATATTCATGGATACAAGACTGTTTACATCAAGTTCTGTCACCTGATTGTCTTCGCTTCTGGTTTCTGCTCCCTTTTCCGTTTTATAAATATCGTGAGTTTCTGTAACTCCGGTAAGCGCCCCGTCTTCAATATGGCAGATACCTCTGGTAACGCTTCCATTGTCGCTTAAAGTATTTCCAAGACGGAAGCCGGCCATGCAGATATGCAGCATACCATCGTCTGCCTGCTCCTGTACCAGATAATCATGGACTTTTACATATGCTTCTTTTCCATAATAATCATCTGCGTTGATGACCATAAACGGCTCAGAAAGGACTTTCTTAGCAGCAAGAACAGCCTGTCCGGTTCCCCAGGGCTTTGTTCTGTCTGCCGGCTTCTCAAATCCTTCCGGAAGATCCTCCAGTGCCTGGAATGCATATTCCACTTCTGCGATCTTTTCGATCCGGTTGCCGATCACAGTGCGGAACTCTTCTTCAATATCCTTTCTGATAATGAATACAACCTTGTTAAAACCTGCTTCCAGCGCATCATGGATAGAATAATCCATAATGATCTCACCGTTTGGTCCTACCGGGGCAAGCTGTTTGATCCCTTTTCCAAAACGACTTCCAATTCCTGCTGCCATGATTACCAGTGCTGTTTTTTTCATTTTTCTCCTCCATATCTCATATCATCGTCAATAGTTATAACATTTATGTTTCGCAACTGCTGACCAGTTACTGTTCATCATTTAAGTTTGCAAGCTTTGCAGCCTGGTCTGCTGCGATCAGACTGTCAATGATCTCACTGAGATCACCTCCCAGGATACTGTCCAGGCGATGCAGGGTCAGCTTGATTCTGTGATCTGTCACACGTCCCTGAGGGAAATTATAGGTACGGATCTTTTCAGAGCGGTCTCCCGTTCCGATCTGGCTTCTTCTTGCCTCTGCCTCCGCGTCATGCTGCTTGGCGATCTCCATCTCATAAAGACGGGAACGAAGTACTTTTAAAGCTTTATCCTTATTCTTAAGCTGTGATTTCTCATCCTGGCAGGAAATAACAATTCCTGTTGGAATATGTGTCAGACGAACGGCAGAGTCTGTAGTGTTGACACACTGTCCTCCGTTTCCGGATGCACGGAATACATCAAATTTACAGTCGTTCATATCCAGATGGAAATCAATCTCTTCTGCCTCCGGCATGATAGCAACTGTGCAGGTGGAAGTATGGATTCTTCCTCCTGACTCCGTCTCCGGCACACGCTGTACACGGTGAACACCGCTTTCATATTTCAGGCGGGAATATGCCCCCTGTCCCTGGATCATAAATGTAACCTCTTTAAAGCCGCCGATACCGTTTTCATTCAGGCTCATCATCTCTGTTTTCCAGCGGAGACTTTCTGCATATTTCACATACATACGGTAAATCTCAGCTGCAAAAAGCGCCGCCTCATCTCCGCCTGCGCCTGCACGGATCTCCACAATAACGTTTTTGCTGTCATTCGGGTCTTTTGGAAGAAGCAGGATCTTGATCTCATGCTCCAGTTCTTCTACTCTCTTCTTGGCATCAGAAAGCTCCTCTTTGAGCATTTCCCGCATTTCCTCGTCCTTTTCCTCTTCCAGCATGGAAAGGCTGTCCTGGATCGTTTCTTTGTTTTCTTTATATTCTTTATAAGCATCCACAATAGGCTGCAGATCACTTTGTTCTTTCATAAGCTTCTGGAAACGTTCCTGGTTATCTGTAACTCCCGGTTCTCCCAGCTCATTAAGAACCTCGTCAAAACGGATCAGAAGATCCTCTAATTTATCAAACATTCTGTTCCTCCCGTTTCTTTTTCTGTCCCAATACCACACGATCGAGACCTGCCAGGTCTTTCTTCACTGTAACATGCACAAATCCGGCCTTTTTCATAATATCAGAGACAGACGCTCCCTGATCATAGCCAATTTCATAAAGAAGCCAGCCGCCTGGTTTCAGATATCTGCTGCAC
>URWL01000424.1 GCA_900551465.1 uncultured Blautia sp.
TAATCCAATGATCTTCAGTGTGCTTTCTGCGGCAGATAAGCTGACAGAGAATATTATTTCAGGAACCCGCGATTATATCATGCGGAAAAACCAGTCTTCTTCTGCAGTGGATGATCAGCACCGCAGACTTGTGGAGGCAATCATCAAAGGGGATCCGCAGGAGGCGGAAAAATGTATGTCAGAGCACATGGTAACAGTAGAGGAATACATGGCTGAAATGCTGGAAGATAAATGATCTTCATACCTTATAACGAATAAAAAGAATCCCTAAGGAGGAATAAAAATGGATTACGCAAAAGAATCACTGAGACTGCATGAAGAATGGAAAGGAAAGATCGAGGTCGTAACAACTGTTCCGGTTGAGACAAAGGATGATCTTTCACTGGCGTATACCCCTGGTGTTGCACAGCCCTGTCTGGAGATCCAGAAGGATGTAAATAAATCCTATGATCTGACAAGAAGATGGAACATGTGTCTTGTTGTGACCGATGGTTCTGCTGTTCTTGGTCTGGGAGATATCGGACCGGAAGCTGGAATGCCGGTTATGGAGGGTAAATGTGTTCTTTTTAAAGCATTTGGTGATGTGGATGCGTTTCCGCTGTGCATCAAGAGTCAGGATGTGGATGAAATCGTAAATACGATTTATCTTATCTCAGGTTCCTTTGGCGGTGTGAATCTGGAGGATATCTCTGCTCCAAGATGTTTTGAGATTGAGAAGAAACTGAAAGAAAAATGTGACATCCCGATTTTCCACGATGACCAGCACGGAACAGCCATTATTACGCTGGCTGGACTGACCAATGCCTTGAAGGTTGTTGGAAAGAAAAAAGAGGATGTTCGTATTATCATGAACGGTGCCGGTGCTGCAGCCATTTCTATCGCAAGACTGCTTCTGACAGCCGGATTTAAGAACATTACGCTTTGCGACAGAAAGGGTGCTATTTATGAAGGACGTACAGAAGGTATGAATCCTGTCAAGGAGGAAATGAGCAAGGTGACAAATCCGGATAAGAAATCAGGATCTCTTGCAGAAATGCTGGTGGGAGCAGACGTATTTATCGGAGTTTCTGCACCGGGAGCAGTTACCACAGATATGGTGAAGACAATGGCAAAGGATGCTGTTATTTTTGCCTGTGCAAATCCTACACCGGAAATTTTCCCGGATGATGCAAAAGCAGGCGGAGCAAGGGTGGTTTCCACAGGAAGAAGTGACTTCCCTAACCAGATCAACAATGTTCTGGCATTTCCGGGTGTATTCCGCGGTGCATTTGACGTAAGAGCCAGCGACATCAACGATGAGATGAAGCTTGCAGCAGCACAGGCTCTTGCAGATCTGATTTCTGAGGAAGAGCTTTCTGAGGATTACATCATTCCGAAGGCATTTGATAAGAGAGTAGGACCGGCTGTTGCAAAAGCAGTTGCTGAGGCAGCGAAAAAAACAGGAGTGGCAAGGATCTGAATATAAGTCATAGAGAATGAACCGCTTTCCGTTCCCATGTACCGGGATGGAGGCGGTTTCTTTGATTCTGGACAATCTATTGAAAATTGCAAAATCTGATGATATAATTTGGATTAAAGATAAGATTTTCCTTTGGGAGGAGTACAGTACATAAGCTGAAGTGATAGAATGAAAAAGGTAAGTATTAGAGATGTTGCCAGGGAAGCAGGCGTGTCTATTACCACAGTTTCCCGGGCGCTGAACGGATATTCAGATGTAAGCAAAAAAACAAAAGAAAAAATTCTGGAGATTGTAGAACGGCTGGAATACGCCCCGGACGCAAATGCAAGAGCCATGGGAAGTAAGGAAACCACTACTATAGGACTTCTGCTGTCAGATCTTGTCAGTACAGACGCCAATGGCTTTGTCCATGGAAACATGTGCGGCGTTTATCAGGCATGTTCAGAATTTAACTGCGAATTTGTGCTTTTGATCACACAGAGCGATCAGCAGAAGATGCAGAGCTTTGGTCAGGTATGCAGACGAAATAACTTAAGCGGTATTGTTGTAACAGGACTTCGTACAGACGATCCTTATTATGAAGAAATGATGAGAAGCGATATTCCCTGCGCCGTAGTGGACATGGAAACAGCAGGAAAAATGAAATGTACCATAACCATTGACAATATTGCTGCTTCTCAGGAGGCAGTCAATTATCTCATCAGTCAGGGACACCGTCATATCGCCATGCTTAACGGAAGCAGGGTGGCAGACGTAAG
>URWL01000425.1 GCA_900551465.1 uncultured Blautia sp.
ACACAGGCATGGGATTCTGCAAAAGCACAAGACAGAATGGACACGATTATTGCAGGAAATTATACTGACGGAACAAACCTTGACGCAGTTCTCTGCTCTAACGACTCTACATCCCTTGGAGTACAGAACTCTCTGGCAGCTTCCTACACAGGAGAATATCCGGTTATCACCGGACAGGACTGCGATATGGCAAATGTGAAAAATCTTGCAGCAGGAAAACAGTCCATGGATATTTTCAAAGACACACGTATGCTGGCAGATCAGGTTGTAAAAATGGTTGAATCCATCTTAAACGGTGAAGAAGCAGAAGTAAATGATACAGAAAGCTACGACAATGGAGCAGGCATTATCCCGACATACCTTTGCGAGCCAACGGTTGTAACAGCAGACAATTATAAAGAGATTCTGATTGATTCTGGGTACTACACAGAGGATCAGATCAAATAAAAAACATGAAAATTTTGAAGGGGCGCTGCCATTTCCCTCTCCGTTGGAGAGGGAATTCCGCCCCCCTTCTTATTTAAAAGCAGGGAGGGACATCATTGGCTAAAATACTTTTGGAAATGAAAAATATTACCAAGACTTTCCCAGGTGTAAAGGCACTGGATAATGTGAATCTGAAAGTGGAAGAGGGAGAAATCCATGCGCTGGTAGGAGAAAATGGTGCCGGAAAATCCACGTTGATGAACGTGCTCAGCGGAATCTATCCATATGGTTCCTATGAGGGAGATATCATCTATAATGGTGAGATCTGCAGATTTGCAAAAATTAAAGACAGTGAAGAAAAAGGGATCGTTATCATACATCAGGAACTTGCGCTGATCCCCTATATGACTATCGGGGAAAATATGTATCTCGGAAACGAGAGGGGAACTGCCGCTTCGATCAACTGGAATGAAACCTACGGAGAGGCTGATAAATATTTGAAAACAGTAGGACTGGAAGAATCTTCCCGTACTTTGATCAAAGATATAGGAGTAGGTAAGCAGCAGCTTGTAGAGATAGCAAAGGCTCTTGCAAAACATGCAAAGCTTCTGATTCTGGATGAGCCGACTGCTTCTTTGAATGAGGATGACTCCAGAGCGCTTCTGGAGCTGCTTCTGAAATTCAAAAAAGAGGGCATGACTTCCATTATTATTTCGCATAAGCTGAATGAAATTTCTTATGTGGCAGATAAGATCACAGTAATCCGCGACGGTTCTACCATTGAAACACTGGACAAAGAGACAGACGATATTTCTGAGGGACGTATCATTCAGGGAATGGTAGGACGTGAGCTTACCGACCGTTTCCCGAAACGTCCTCATGTAAAGATCGGTGACGTATCCATGGAAGTTAAGAACTGGACAGTCCATCACCCTCTTTACTCGGAACGTAAGGTGGTAGACAATGCTTCCTTTAAGGTACATAAGGGAGAGGTAGTAGGAATTTCCGGTCTGATGGGAGCGGGACGTACAGAGCTTGCCATGAGTATTTTTGGAAAAAGCTATGGAACAGGCATCAGCGGACAGGTATTTATTAATGGAAAAGAAGTAGTGATGAATACCGTTTCTGATGCGATCAAACAGAAACTTGCTTATGTAACGGAAGACAGAAAAGGCAATGGTCTGATTTTAAGTAATTCAATCAAAACAAACACCACTCTGGCTAACCTTGGAAACGTCAGTAGCCATGGCGTACTTGATGCAGACAAAGAGTATGCAGTAGCAGATGAATACAGGGAAAAGCTGAAAACAAAATGTCCTACTGTTGAGCAGAATGTAGGAAACCTTAGTGGCGGTAATCAGCAGAAGGTACTTCTGGCAAAATGGATGTTTACAGAACCGGATATCCTGATTCTTGATGAACCTACAAGGGGTATTGATGTAGGTGCAAAATATGAGATCTACTGTATTATCAATGATCTGGTCGTAGCGGGCAAATCCGTGATCATGATCTCATCTGAACTTCCGGAGGTTCTTGGTATGTCTGACAGGATTTATATCATGAATGAGGGAAGGATCGTAGGTGAGGTTAGCGGAAAGGAAGCGACCCAAGAAATGATCATGTCGCGTATTTTGAAATCAAGTAAAGGAGAATAAGCCATGGAAAACAAGATCAGAGTTTCTGAAGTATTGAAAAAATATACGATGGTTATTGTACTTGCACTAGTAATCATTTTGTTTACAGTGAATACAGG
>URWL01000426.1 GCA_900551465.1 uncultured Blautia sp.
TTCCACCTCCGTGCTCAAAAATACCGGTCCGTCTTTACAGATACGTTTATTATGCACATGGGAATGGCTGTCAACCTCTTTTGATTTGCACACACAGGCAAGACAGGCGCCGACTCCGCAGGCCATACGTTCCTCCATAGAGATCCAGCACGGAATATTCTTTTCTTCTGCATAATTTTTGACAGCACGGAGCATAGGAGTTGGACCACATGCAAAAATCACATCTGCTTCCAGAGCATTTTCCCTGATCGCATCCATAACATTCCCCTTAGTTCCTGCACTTCCGTCCTCTGTTGCCACAAAAACATCCGCATATTTCTCAAATTCCTCATTCAGAAACAATTCGTCTCTATACCCGAGAACAGCTGTCTTCTCTCCATTCAGTTCTTTTGCAGTCTGGAGCATTGGAGGAATTCCTATTCCGCCGCCCATAAGAAATACACGTTTTCCCTCTGCCTCATGAAGAGGGAATCCATTTCCGAGAGGTCCTAAAACTTCAACTGCTATTCCTGCATGAAGTTTTGAAAAAGCCTCTGTTCCTGTATTTTTTCCGGTCACACGATAAACAAGGCGGATTCTTTTATTTTCCCTGTCAATCTCACAGATACTGATAGGACGCGGGAGCAGTTTGCTGCCATCTCGTGTATAAAGAGACAAAAACTGTCCCGGTCTGGCCGATTCTGCCATTTCATCAGCCTGAAGCCACATGCTGTAGATATCCTTACCAATTTCTTCCTGACTTACAATCTTTAAACTTTTTTTTGTTTTTTCGCTCATGTGTTTCCTCCTGGCTGTTTATTTCTGTCCGGACAGAGCGCCGCTGATGTCTTCAATCATATCCTTCACTGCCTGTCTGGAAGCATCCGCATAATTCTTTTCCCCAAATTCAGCATAGGCTTCCTGTTTATATGCTGCAATAATGCCTCTGGAGGAATTTACAATAGCACCAAGTCCGTCTTCATTAAAGAAGTGAACAAGATCCTTGCCCTTTCCGCCCTGAGCTCCATATCCCGGAACAAGGATAAAGGTTTTTGGCATCAGTTTGCGGAGAACTTTACCCATTTCTGGATAAGTAGCTCCTACAACAGCTCCTACATAGCTGTAGGAGTCGCCCATATGCTCCTCACCCCACTGTGCAACTTTCTCGCCAACCCACTCATAAAGAGGACGTCCGTCAATAATACGATCCTGGAACTCTCCGCTGGATGGATTAGAAGTTTTCACAAGGATGAAAAGCCCCTTGTTCTCTTCCTTACATACATCAATAAAAGGCTTCACACCATCTGTTCCAAGATAAGGATTTACTGTAGCAAAATCCTCGTCAAAGCCTGCGTATTTTTTAGATCCTACCTGAACATGTCCCAGATGTCCCACTGCATATGCTGCAGAGGTAGAACCAATATCCCCTCTCTTAATGTCTCCGATCACAACAAGATCTTTAGACTTGCAGTAGTCAACGGTTTTCTTATATGCCATAAGCCCCGGAATGCCAAACTGTTCATACATAGCGATCTGCGGCTTTACAGCAGGAATAAGGTCACAGGTGGCATCCACAATACCTTTGTTAAACTGCCAGATTGCTTCTGCAGCGCCTTCCAGTGTTTCGCCGAATTCCGCAAACGCCTGATCCTGGATATGCTTTGGAATATAATTGAGCATCGGGTCCAGTCCCACAACGATAGGTGCATTTGTTTTTTTGATTTTCTCCACAAGTTTATTGATCATGAAACTTTCCTCCTGATTTTTACATACTTAAGCATATAATACACGAAATAACGCATTTAATAAAGACTTTTTATGGGATTTCTTTTCTTTTCCCATACAATATTTCTTTGTAATTTCAAACAGATTGCTTTTTTTATAAACATTAAGAATAACCTTGACAATTTAAAGTCTGGGCTATATAATCAAATCACAATCTACGTTATTAATATAGAATCACTAGTTTTTAGAGATTATATATTACATGATATAGTCTGTAAAATCTGGTGATTTTTTCGTCAGATGGACATTTAACTTTTTATTTCTATGGAGGTAACATCATGAACAAGGGGACTGTAAAATGGTTCAACGCAGAAAAAGGCTATGGTTTCATCACAGGTGAGGATGGCGCTGATGTATTCGTACACTTTTCTGCAATCAACGGCGAAGGATTCAAATCTCTCGACGAAGGAC
>URWL01000427.1 GCA_900551465.1 uncultured Blautia sp.
GAGGCTGGCCTGGGCGGTAACCCGGGAACTGCAGTCTGCGGCGGATTATTATATCGATCTTCACAGCGGAGACGATTATGAGCAGCTGACTCCGTATGTCTATTATGCAGGAATGGCAGAGGAAAAGGTGGTAAATGAATCCCGGAGAATGGCGGAACAGGTGGACGTACCTTATATGGTGCGCTCTAACGTAGCCTCCGGAGGTTCCTACAATCATGCGGCTTCCACAGGAATTCCAAGTATTCTTATTGAACGTGGGGGAATGGGCGGCTGGACCTATGAGGAAGTCCGTTCGACCAGAAGAGACGTGCGGAATATTCTCTGTCATCTGGGAATCTATCAGGGACAGAAGGATTACCGAACCTATTATCCTCTGGAGGTAACAGATATCTGCTATCAGGATGCTTCTCAGGATGGTCTGTGGTACCCCTTTAAAAAGGCCGGAGATGTGATCCGGGAGGGAGATATTCTTGGAGAAGTCCGTGATTATAAAGGAAAGCTGCTGGAAATCAGTATGGCAGAATCCGACGGAGTGATCCTTTATCAGACGGGGACGCTTCAGGTTCTGGGAAATGGTCCCATGATTGCTTACGGGCGGATCGTGGCTCCCTGTGATGAGCGAAAAGAAAGGATTGTCCATTACTGGGAAAAAAGAAGCAGCGATTTTCTGGAGCATAAAAGAGCAGAGCTGCACACCGATATGGCAAAAAGGTGGCTCAGTGAGATACGCAGACAGCTTCCGGAGAGAAAAAATCTCCGTATACTGGATGTGGGCTGCGGCGCAGGATTTTTCTCCGTGCTTCTTGCCCGCGAAGGTTATCAGGTCACAGGGGTGGATCTGACACCGGATATGGTGGAAAATGCCAGGATACTTGCCCGGGAAGAAAATGCAGAGTGTGAGTTTCAGATCATGGATGCAGAAAATCTGAATTTTGCGGATGGAAGCTTTGATGTGGTGATTTCACGAAATCTTACCTGGACTCTTCCGGATGTGCGCCGGGCTTATAAGGAGTGGATCCGGGTGCTGAAGCCGGGCGGCGTGCTTTTGAATTTTGACGCCAATTATGGAATGAGTGATTTTACAGATGTAGCAGATCTTCCGGAAAATCATGCCCACCAGGAAATAGGAGATGAGATGATGCGCGAGTGCGAGGAGATCAAAAGGCAGCTTCCGATCAGCTCTTACAGCCGGCCGGCATGGGATCTGGAAACTTTGGGAGCAATGAAGCTTCAGAAGTTCCAGGTGGATCTGGGAATCAGCAGCCGGATCTATCTGGAGAAAGATGAGTTTTATAATCCGACCCCGATGTTTATGCTGAGAACGGAGAAATAAAAATGGATCTGAAGCAGATGCAGTATTTTACAGCCTGTGCGCAGACAGGCTCCTTTAGTGAGGCGGCAAAGGTTTTGTATTCTACCCAGCCCAGTGTCAGCAAGGTGGTAAAGGCTTTGGAGGATTCGCTGGGGATGCAGCTTTTTGAACGGCTTCCCCGGGGAATACGGCTGACTCCCCAGGGGCGGGAGGTCTATCGTTATGCCTGTAAGATCGTTAATGATATGAAAAAACTGGAAAACATGGCAGAGCACAGAATGGCAAAATGGCTTCGTATTTCTGCCAATCCCAGTTCCTGGTTTGCAACACAGTTTGTTGATTTCTATAATGAAAACTATGAAAAAAATTACCATTTTCAGATTTATACGGCAGGTGTTCGTACAGTAATGGAACGGGTCCGGGACTATCAGGACGATATTGGCTTTGTATATATTCTGGAAAGTCAGCGGGAAGATTTTCTGCATGAGCTGTCGAGAGCAGGTTTGGAATTTATTGATATGGAAGAAGCAGAGCTTCTCGTTTATCCTGGTGAAAAGTCTGTTTTTTTCGGGGAAGAAAAAGAAGTTTTCAGGCTGGAAGATCTGAAAGGAATGCGTTTTGTCCAGAATGGGCAGGATGAATTTTTTGATATGGGAGCAGCGGGAGAGCAGGCAGGATTTTCATGGAAGGATCTGGATATTTCTGTGGTGACAAACAGTGACTATATTATGGAAAGAATGCTGAAAAACACCAGTGTTATGAACATCAGCGGAAGCTATCTTTCAGAAAAGAAAAAAGGAACGGTACCGGGTATCCCTCTGGATATGAAGGGAAATAAAATGATATTTGGCTATATC
>URWL01000428.1 GCA_900551465.1 uncultured Blautia sp.
AACGAACTTAATTTTTTGCTAATTTAGGGTTGACTTTTCATAGCTGGTCTCCTTTGTTTTTTATTTTCTCTCTTTCCAAGCAAGCTCCACAGCCCAGTTCTGCATATCCGAAAACATATTTCCCTTTATCTGTTCATAAGTCATCCAGAGAAGTCTGTGATCCTTTTCCGCAGGCTCCTGGATCTTTTCGATCAGTTCTCCCGGATAATAATGCTGGATGGGATGAAAAAGCCCTTTTCTTTCGTGAATACTGTAGGCTTCTGCCGACGCAAGCATCTCTCCGATCCGGCATGTATATCCACATTCCTCCAGGCATTCTCTCCGGATGCATTCCTGATCATTTTCCTTTCCCTGGATTCCTCCGCCCAGCAGAAAAAGTCCTCTTGGGGTATGGACCACGGCAATCCTGTCTCCGGCAAAAGGGATCAGATAAGCTCCCGGTCTTTCATAATAAACTCCTTCCTGTTTCCTGCCAAATACCTTATGCACCTGACTCACGTCCTTTCCTGTTTTTCTGTAAATACAAAAAAGCTGCGATACATATTATTCCTGAAAGCAGAGAACCTGCCGGGGAAGCCAGCCCCATAGGATACAGCGTATCCGGAAAAAGTCTGGAGGCCAGCCAGGCTCCGGGAATACGAACGCACACAATTGAAACAGAATTGTGCAGGAAGGAAATCCCTGCCATTCCAAGAGCACAGAAATAACCGCTGAAACAGAAATGCACGCCTGCCAGCATACAGTCCCATATGTAAGAACGGAGATACTGTCCGCCAAGTATGGCAACCTCTGCATCTTCTGTAAAAAATCCCACAGCCTGAACTGAGATAAACTGTGTAAGCACGGATACCACAAATCCAAATCCCACAGTAATACATACTGCATATTTCAAAGTCTTTACGGCACGTTCCGGCTTGCCGGCTCCGATATTCTGAGCCGACAGGGCTGAGACTGCCGAAAGCATAGAAGATGGTACAAGGAAAACAATTCCGATCAGCTTTTCCACAATTCCTACTGCCGCCGCATCATTCAATCCTCTTTGATTGACGATTACTGTGATCACAATAAATGCGATCTGGATAAACCCATCCTGCAGGGCAACCGGGATTCCTACCTTTAAAATCTGTCTCATCACATTTCCTTTTGGTAAGAAATTATCTCTTCGAATGCGAATCCCTGTTTTTCTTTTTCGTATTACTGCCATTGAAACGATCACGCTGACTGTCTGGGATAATACTGTTCCAAGAGCAGCACCTGCCGGGCCTAAATGAAACCCTCCGATAAAAACATAATCCAGAACGATGTTTACCCCACAGGCTACGGCAATAAAGTACATAGGGCTTTTGGAATCTCCCATGCCTCTGAATACAGAACTGATAATGTTATAGGCCGTAATAAAAGGTATTCCCATAAAACAGATCTTAAGATATGCCACCGTACCGGATACAGCTTCTTCCGGAGTAGACATCACACGGACAATTGGATCAACAAACAGCATCAAACCCAGTGTCAGAACTGCAGCCACTGCCATAAACAGCACTATTGTATTTCCGATTGCCTCTGCAGCCTGATCTTTCTTTTGTGCTCCGACAGCCTTTCCAATAACAACGGTGGATCCCATGGCAAGTCCCACGATCATCACCGTAAGCATGTGCATAACCTGGCTTCCCACAGAAACTGCCGTTATACTGTCTACTCCATTAAACTGACCTACAATGAACAGATCTGCCATTCCATATAAAGTCTGCAGAAAATATGACAGCAGATAAGGCAGGGAAAAGAACACAATGTTCTTAAGCACACTGCCTGAGGTTAAATTTTTTTCCATAATCATTCTCTCCTGATATCCTGGATTTCGATTTTTAGTATAGCACAAAAAATATCTGTCAGGTACTGGCAAATTGTCAAAAATCTCATTGCATAAAACATTGCAGGAAATTTTTTTCATGATAAAATATGTGTATATTTAACAAAAGGGGCTGTTTTCATGATATATACACATCATTTTCTCTCTCCACTTGGAGAGATGCTCATGGCCGGCGATGATAAAGGACTTAGCGGACTCTGGTTCTGCGGACAAAAATATTTCGGACTTGGCCTTGATCCGGAACATAAATCACGACCACCGGCTTAGCCGGTGGTTTGCTTTGACCCTATAAGGGTCTGTTA
>URWL01000429.1 GCA_900551465.1 uncultured Blautia sp.
TTCTGGAACAGATCAGCAGACTCTTTTCTTTTTAGTATCCTGGTGAAATAATAGTATTCCCCGCGTTTTACCCAGTCCTCAGACATTCCTGCAAGCATTTCATCCTGGAATCCATCTACATGATCCCGGTCGTTTTTATAAGTGATCCTGGCTCTTACCCAGCAAGGCTTTGCCAAATTTGTGATACGCGGTATTTTAGAAATCGTTTCTCCGGGAATTACTGTTTTCGGATTCGTATATAAAACCTCTGTACTTCCCTTTTTCTGGTATTCTTTCAATCTAATATTCACATCACCAAGAGCGATATGATTTGTCACTGTCAGGCTGTCCGAAAAATACCCATACGCACCTGTCAATCCCATAAATACCATTGCTGCCGCAGCTGCTGCAAATTTTGCCAGCTTCTTCATCCGCCTCACACTCCTTTCAAATCTGCTCCTGATAATATTTCCAGGCACTCAGATAATCAGAAAATCCTTCAGCCTGTACAGACTCTTCATAAACCTGAATTCTGAATTCCGATAGCTGATCCAGATATGTTTTATCCATTCTGGAAAAATCAATATAAAAGCCTGTAAACAGCGGTGTTGTGGATTGTCCTTCTTTCAGAGGATAACGATAATAATAATATCCGTCTTCTTTCAAGATCCAGTTAACGCGATCCAAATTCTTCAAAACAACGGCTTTGCCAATATCATGATTGGAATAACCAAGGGAAAGTCTCACATAGCAGTCCACGTTAAATCCATCCTCACCTGGAGAATAATTAGAAACCCACACTTTTTTTGTAAACTCCGGGTTTCTTTCCACTGGTGTGGGCGTCGGATCCGGAAATTCTTCTTCTATTTCTGTCGTGTTGTTTCCGGCTGCCACAATATTATCTTTGCTGTCAAAAGAAGTCAGATATGCTGCAGTTCCTCCAATTCCCGCTAAAACTATTATTAAAGCGGCCAGGCATACGATTGCGTTCCTTCTGTTTTTCATTTCGTGTCACCTTTTTTCTTATCTGGATATTGGTCATTCTGTCACCTGGCCTTCCTGCCCTCTATTCTGATTTACATATTTTTCGTACGCCGCTTTTGCCTGTTCCGGAATTGTTCCCTTATCTCCTCCCGTATATGAAGTCTGAATCGCATATGCTCTAACCGGCATATCCAGCTGCTGTGTATCCAGCTGACCTTCAATAATATTCAAAAATTTAATAGTATCAAAAAGAGACTCCGTCGTTTCTTCTGGTTTCAGAATATTGTTGTATGAATAAACATATACAACATTATCTGTTTTTCTCTTCGTTTCCAGCTTAGTCCAGCTGTTCTTTGCTGAGAAAGAAAACAGTTCCTGTACTTTTTGTTCCAGACGGTTTCCTTCCTGATCTGCAGCAATCACATCCGCCATAGGAACGGTTACTTCCAGATATACAAAGGCATCATTTACACCTGTATTTTTAATTTGAGGATCTTTCTGAATATCCTTTCCCGGCTCTATTTTCGTATGCTCCTCCGGCTTCCAGCCCGGCTCCTCTAATTGGATATCTACCTTTCCTACCGTGAACTGGTTCACCGTTTTATCATAATCTGTTAAATACGCAGATATCCCTCCAATTGTTGCGAGACAGATTGCTCCTGCTAAAATGACTGCTTTTTTCATATTTGATTTTATTTTTTTCATATTTTTTTCACGCAGTTGTTCCTGCGTTCTCCTTTCCAATGAATACCAATTAAAATAAGTTCCTGGATAAGCATAAGTGCAAGCAGACAAAATACTGACTTCTGCCGAAGAAACACAGCCACATATCCTAAAAAAGGAATATCCAAAACAACGGTACCGGTAATCTGTTCCGGTTTTACCATAACAGGATCTTTTCTGTCATTTGCGTCCCCTTTTGTTATGTATCTGTAATTTCTTTTTCCTATCACTCTGTGCGTAATATTCATATCACCAATCTGATAAGTAATGATATCTCCTGTATCCGGTTTTCGTTTCTTTGTGTCAGAAATCACAATTCCACCGGTTTTCAAAGCAGGTTCCATAGAACCTGACAAAACCACATTTACAGAAAATCTCCTTGTCAAAGCAAAAAGCAAAAATGCTGTCAGCGCCATTACTATCAGTATTATTTTTGAATGATACCTGCCTTTTTTCATTTATCCATCCTCTTTCAAATAT
>URWL01000430.1 GCA_900551465.1 uncultured Blautia sp.
TCCCAGTACTGCGGTAATAAACGGAATTTCTGCCGTAGTATAAATATCTGCGCCCTTTCGCTCCCATCCTGCTTTCGGTTCCACATGAATTTTCAAAAGAAGATCTCCTGCAGGACCGCCTCCATATCCGGGATTTCCCTTCCCCTTCAGGCGGATACTTTTTCCGTCCTCGATTCCGGCCGGAATATGAACCTGAAACTTCTGTATTTTTTCTCCGGATTCTCCTGAAGAAAGCTGAAGCATGCGTTCACAGCCAAAAACTGAATCCTCAAAACTGACACTGACCTCTGACTGAAGATCACTGCCTTTTCCTGATCTGGCGCTGCGTCCAAATCCATCCTGAAAGCCAGACCTTCTGCTGCCAAAGCCCTCTCCGGAAAATCCACCGGATTCTCCATGGAACATATTTCCGAAAATATCTCCAAAAATATCCCCCATATCTCCATTTTCAAAATGATATTCTCTGTATGTTCCGTTTCCATTCTGCCCAAAGTCAAAGTCTCCAAATCCACTGCCCCAGGTCTGTCTGCCGGATTCTCCATGGAAACCGCTCTGGTTTCCGGCGCCAAAGCCCTCCTCAAAAGCAGCCATACCAAACTGATCATATAATTTTTTCTTTTCTGAATCACTGAGCACATTATAAGCTTCTGTAACTTCTTTAAATTTCTGTTCTGCCTGTTTATCACCGGGATTTGTATCCGGATGATACTTCTTGGCAAGTTTCCTGTATGCACGCTTGATTTCCCTGTCATCCGCATTTCTGCCGACTCCAAGAACCTCATAAAAATCTCTTTTAGCCATAATTCCACCTCCGGTTTCACAAGACTTGCAAAAAGGAGATGCCGATCATCACTTCTCGCATCCCCCATCAGTTCCTTTTTGTTCTATGTGTAATATAACACTTGTTTTGTATATTGTCAAGACAGTTCCGAAAATATTTTGTCTCTCTGCTTTTAGTTGCACCTGTTTTGTCAGGATGATACAATCAGATTACTATAGCAGACTATGATGTATCAGGGAGGAAAACAATATGAATTATACTATTAAAAATCAATATCTGACCGTTGAAATTTCAACCAGCGGCGGCGAGCTCCGCTCTGTCCGGGATGCAGAAGGAACTGAATATCTGTGGCAGGGAGATCCTGCCTCCTGGGAGGAAAGAGGACCTAATCTGTTTCCTTATATAGGAAGGACAACCAGACAAACCTATACCTATCAGGGAAAAGAATATCACATGCCTCTCCACGGTTTTCTCATAGGTTCCGAAATGGAACTGGCAGACCGGACAGATGATTCTCTGTCTCTGTGCCTGAATACCAGCCAAAAGACTCTGGAAATCTGGCCTTTTCATTTTTGTCTTACCATCACCTGGAAGCTGGATGGATCCACACTGTCCGTGTCCTATCAGGTAGAAAATCAGGGGGAAAATACCATGTATTTTGGCATAGGCGGACATCCAGGCTTTCACATTCCGATGGATTCCGATCTTGTTTTCAACGATTACCGGATCGACTTTGGCAAAAATGCCTCTCCGCAGCAGATTCTTCTATCCGATGACTGTTTTGTTCTGGAAAAAAATGTTCCTCTGAAGCTGGAAGAGGGAAGATACCTGCCCCTTTCCCATGAACTTTTTGCCAGGGATGCCATTGTTATGAAAAACATGCCAAAGGAAATCACCATTGAAAGTCCCAAAAGCCATCGCAAGATCCATGCTGCCTTTCCTGACATGGATTATCTGGGAATATGGAACTGCGGAAATGCCCCCTTTGTCTGTATCGAGCCCTGGAGTTCTCTGCCTTCCCGAAAAGATCTGGTAGAGGATCTGGAAACTCAGCCAAATCTGATCTCCCTTGAAGCTGGAAAGAAATATATCAACACATGGAGCGTGTCCGTTCTTTCCAATATAGAAAACTGATTTTAGATACAAAGAGAAAAAGGCAGCTCTCAGCGCCTTTTTCTCTTTGTATATCTGAATAAAACAAGGATTCAACAATCTGCTCCATCCTGCATCTGCAAATATCCTTAATAAAAAATTTATTTCCCTGTGCAGCAATTCTGACAATGTTTATCGGAATTCCTGTTTTTATCCTGCATCGGTATCTCTTCTGACCTTACTGGTTACACTACCTGTCACACTGATCTTTTGATAATGGACTGCCTTTATC
>URWL01000431.1 GCA_900551465.1 uncultured Blautia sp.
GTGGTAAATGCCGCTATGGACATTTCACTTACCTTCAGTCCGGAAAGTCCCATACTGGTAGCAGCAATCTCCGCCACATTCAGTTCATACTGAAGAGCCCCCACAACGGAAAGTCTCAGCCAGGACAGCGGCACTCCAAGGCTCCCGCTGAGCGCGATTACACCCAGAAGGATGCTGACACCCGGAAGAATGGAAAAAGTAGCGCTGGACATGATCGCTCTTCGCATCACTTTTTTGTCCATTCCAATAGCAATCCCTGCCCGGTAGCTTTTTACCAGGAACCATACACACATGATCAGGATAAACAATAAAACTCCACCCACGATCAGATAAAAGGGCAGGCTGTTTACCTGTTTCAGATACTTGTTCATCTCTTTTCCTCCCTGTTTTATATCATTTAGTTTTCGTTGTACTAGTTTACCACATCTCAGCGTAAAAAAACAGAGTCTGTCGCCCATGGTGATCAGGATAACAGACTCTGTTTTACTGTTCGCAGCAACGATGCTGTGCTGTTATTTTTTCAAATACTCAAAATACGCAAATAGGCCTTCTGCCATTACCGGATCGATCACTGGAAGACCGGTAGCCTCCTCCAGCTCCTTTGCGATCCCGATGGTTGCCATTCCGGTGCATGCAAGAGCAAGAACCTGTGCCCCCTGTTCTTTTAATTTACATGCCACTTCCACTGCGCTTTTCCGTCCTTCCGGTGTCATAAGATCCAGGGTGCTGTCCACTCCGTCCGGTTTGCCCAGGATCATCTGATCCGGTATCATCCGTACATATGCTTTCGGGGCATAGTCGGTGATTCCAAGAACTCCGATTTTTTCTCCATATTTGAGAGCAAGAGCTACAGTGGTCTCTCCTCCTCCTGTAACTGGTATACCAGGAAGAGCTTCTCGTATCTCCTCCACGCCGGGATCGTCTGCACAGCTGACAATGATCATATCCGCATCTTTAAAACTTTTGGCAGTTGCCACGATCTTTGGTACTGCAATTTCTCCAAGTTCCGGAGTATGGATTCCTTCATACTGATCCGGAATACATTTTGTCTCGATCTGAAGCTGTGGAAAATAAGATTTCAGCTGTCTTTCATGTGCAAGCAGTACATCTTCGTTTTCTGTAGTCAGTACTCTGATCAGACCGATTTTAAATTTCTTCTCCAAAAAAGCCACCTCTCTTTATACAAGGAACACCCCATCCTCGATCACTTTTATCTCATCCAGATACAGAGTAGGACGGAGAATAATGCCGTCCATATGGCATTCTGCCTTGTTTACTCCGCCAAAGGAAGTATTGGTTCCAAATGCGATATGTACTGTTCCATAAACTTTTTCATCTTCCAGGATAATTCCGTTTAATACAGCCGCTTCGTTTGTACCGATCCCCAGTTCGCAGAGAGTTCCGTTTGTTTCATTTTTCAGAAGAACATCCAGATTTTCGCTTTTTTCTCCTGTTACAGAACGGAGCTTTCCGCCGGAGATCACCATATGAAGAGGGCTGTCCAGCTTTCCGATACCTACCATGGAACCGTCTACGATCATTTCCCCCTCAGAACCGTCCTCCAGAGGTGCGATATAAGCTTCTCCGGAAGGAAGGTTTCCGCATTTTCCCGGTTCCCGGTATACGCCCGGGCTTGGAACGCCGTCTCTTCCTTTAATGGATATGGTCAGTGTATGACCGTCTTTTTCAATTCGTGCAACAGAAGCCTTTGAGAGCATTTCCGTAACCACAGCCGTCAGTTTTTCCACCTTGGAATAATCGGCTGTCATTGCTCCCTGAGAAAACATTTCCTCTGTGATGCCGGGCATGGTAGCCACCCTTGTTCCGGCTTTGGCTGCCTCTATCCTGGCATTTGTATGAGTCAGGGACTGAGCAGTGGGCGCGATCACCACATCTGCGCGTTTCATGGCTGCCGCCACTGCTTTTGGAGGCTCCTGTCCGCTGAGTTCTCTCTCATTCATTACCATAAGAAGCCTTTCGCAGCCCAGATTTCCTGCCGCCTCATAAATTGCTTCTCCAATTTCTTTTCTGGTATTATCGGTTACGATAAGTACCTCTTCTCCCTTTTTTACTGCCAGGCAGGAGGAAAGAACCCCTTCCGCTGTCTTTACTAACTGATTCATTTTCTTTGCTCCTTTTTACGCATATCTCTTACAGATT
>URWL01000432.1 GCA_900551465.1 uncultured Blautia sp.
CGGTCCACAGGATTCAGAAGATGACTGATGGACATATCATGGTTCAGGGTATCTATGATAAGGGCAATGTATTTACTCATATCACAGGTGATATAATATGGTTTTTCCAGAAGCTCCGGTGTCTGATATACCAGGTTGGTGGTAAGGAGCTTGTCGAAATAGCCTTTTTTGAATCCTTCATCAAATTTTTCCAGACCGTCTGTAAAGAAGCCGAAAGTAGAGCAGATATAAATCTTTCCGGCGCCTCTTTCTTTCAGAAGAGAAGCAATTTTAAGGACAGTGTTTCCGGAAGAGATCATATCATCAATGAGGATCATATCCTTCCCTGCCAGCTTCGGTCCAAGGAACTCGTAAGCTGCAACCGGATGACGTCCGTTGATGCGCTTGGAGTAATCCAGACGTTTGTAGTACATACCCATATCTACGCCTAATACGTTTGCCAGGTAGATAGCTCGGTTCATACTTCCTTCATCCGGGCTGATGATCATAAAATGTTCGTTGTCGATCTGAAGTCCTTTTTCATTTTTCAGAAGAGCCTTAATAAACTGATAGGAAGGTTTTACAGTTTCAAATCCGTGGAGCGGAGTTGCATTCTGGACACGGGCATCGTGTGCATCAAAAGTAATGATATTTTCCACACCCATGGCTGTCAGCTCCTGAAGAGCAGTTGCGCAGTCCAGAGATTCACGTCCTACACGTTTGTTTTGTCTGCTTTCATAAAGATAAGGCATAATGACATTGATTCTTCTGGCTTTTCCGCCGATCGCTCCGATCACTCGTTTCAGATCCTGGAAATGATCGTCCGGAGACATAAGGTTGGTAAAACCTCCCATGCGGTAAGTCAGACTGTAGTTGCACACATCAACCATCAGATAAACATCATCGCCGCGGACGGATTCTGTAATTACAGATTTGCCTTCACCAGAGCCGAAACGGGGATTCTGTACATTGATGATATAGGAATCTCTCTGGTATCCTTCAAAAGCAAAGGAGTTCAGTTCCTGATGATCCCTTTCGCGTCTCCATTTCGCAAGCCAGTCATTGACTTTTGCTCCAAGTGACTGGCAGCTTTCCAGCGGGATAAGTCCCAGTCTTCCTACAGGGAGTGTTGTCAGATCTTTGGTGCTTAACTGTGCCATTATTTATTTTCCTCCTAAAAAAATTTTCTGTATACGGATATCTTTTCCGATGAGCTTGATCATCTGGAAATTGCTGGCGATCCGGGAGAATGTTCTCTCGGAATAAGTTGAAGAAAAATCTTCCAGCTTCAGATTGGTGGAAATGATCGTAGACCTCCTGCGGGCGATACGTTCATTTATGCACAAAAAAAGCTGTGAAGATACAAAGCTGTTGGTAAGCTCTGTTCCAAGGTCATCAATGATCAGGAGATCGCAGTCATAGATGAAATCTTCTTCCGGATCATGTTCCGACCTTTTGTGAAAAGTATTCTGAGCCATTTTGTCAAAAAGATCAAAGGCTGAAAAATACAGTACGCAGTGAGCTGTCTGCAGAAGCTCATGGGCAATACAGTGAGAAAGAAAGGTCTTGCCAACTCCGGTACTGCCGTAAAGGAACAGATTCTGGCAGCGGGAATCAAAATCCTGAACAAAATTTCTGGCGGCTTCATAGGCACGCCGGGCTGTTTCCCGGGCAGTTAATCCGGTTGCTTCGTTTTTTATTGTATCAGAATACCAGTCAAAAGAAAAGTGCTCAAAATTTTCTTTTTCCAATATTTCTGCCAGATTTGACTGTGTATATAACAGTTCGATCTCCGCTTTTTTAAAGCAGGAGCACTTTTTGCTGCCGATATATCCGGTGTCCTGGCAGTGCGGACATATGTAATGAGGTTCCAGGTAATCAGAAGGAAATCCGCCGGCTGTCAGAAGAGATCGGCGTTCCTTTGCAAGACCGGCCACTTCTTTTTTCAGATCGTCCACAGAACCGCCTGTTCCACTGAGCAGGGAGCGGGCTTTCTGGGCGCTCAGAGAGGCGACCTCCTGGTCTATTTGGGAAAGACGGGGGATTTTTGCAAAGGCAGTCCTGCGCCGCTCCTCCAGATCATGCTGCACACGGGCCTGGCGCCGGTTGTATTCTCTCATGATCACATCATACTGAAAATTCTGCAGTGACACTGTACTCCTCCTGTCTGAAGA
>URWL01000433.1 GCA_900551465.1 uncultured Blautia sp.
AGATAAACAGTTGTGGCTTTCTAATTATCGTATCGTAGAAAATCAGAGTTTAAGAAAACTTTTGAAAAGGAGATAAAAAGAGAGCGAACAAAAATATGGTTGATAAATTAAAATTGTATGTTAAAAACTGATAAAAGTATTTTTTCTGTGATATATATAGTCTAAAAATCCTCAAACCGCGATTATGGCAGTTTGAGGATTTTTGTGTCGGGAAATTATTCTTTTTTATCTAAATTCTTCATTGCAGTAGACAGCATCAGTTTGATCCGGTTCAGCTGGTTTACTTCACTTGCTCCGGGATCGTAGTCAATGGCAACGATATTGGCGCCTGGATGAGTCCGGCGTATCTCCTTGATCACGCCCTTGCCCACGATATGGTTGGGCAGGCATCCGAAAGGCTGGATGCAGACGATATTCGGAACTCCTCCATTGATCAGTTCCAGCATTTCTCCTGTAAGGAACCAGCCTTCTCCGGTCTGGTTGCCCGGGGAGACGATTGGTTCAGCCATTTTTGCAAGGTCACGGATATCTGCCGCAGGAGAAAAATGACGGCTTTGTTCCAACGCCTCGTTGGCTGCTTTTCTCAGCCAGTCAATTGCTTTGATTCCCCAGTTGGCAACATCGGCTTTAGATTTTTTGAAGCCTAGATATTCTGACTTAAAATTCTGGTTGAAGAAACAGTAGCTGATAAAGTCGATGAGATCCGGGCATACAGCTTCGGCCCCTTCTTCTTCCAGAAGCTCTGCCAGATGGTTGTTGGCAGCAGGAAGGAATTTTACAAGAATTTCTCCGACAATTCCTACGCGGGGCTTACGCTGACCGGTAATAGGAATCATATCAAAATCATGAACCATTTCTCTGCACAGCTTTTTAAAATGGACATGACTGACGCTTCCGCTTTGGATAAAGGCAATAGCTCTCTGTTCCCAGATTTTGTGTTTTCGGTTTACGATGCCTTTTTCCTGTTCATAAGGACGCATCCGATAAACGCATTTCATAAGGATATCTCCAAATACAGCGCCATAGCAGATTTTCTTTACAAGAGGAAGCGTGAGCTTGAAACCGGGATTGCTTTCCAGTCCGCTTAAATTAAGTGAGATTACCGGAACCTGCTCCATTCCGGCTTTTTTCAGAGCACGGCGGATAAAAGCAATATAGTTGGAAGCACGGCATCCACCGCCGGTCTGGCTCATGATCACGGCTGTTTTATCCAGATCATATTTACCGGATAAAAGTGCGTCCATGATCTGTCCTACAACAATCAGAGAAGGATAGCAGGCATCGTTATTTACGTATTTCAGTCCAACATCCACAGCCTCCCGGTTGTCGCTGGGAAGTACTTCAAAATGATAGCCGCAGGTATTAAAAGCTGCCTGAATGATATTAAAATGGAAAGGTGACATCTGCGGGCAGAGGATGGTATAATCCTTTTTCATTTCTTTTGTAAAGACAACTTTTTCTATAGAAGCTGGCTGAAGCTCGCGTTTTTTATGCTGCTTTTCTTTGGCGCGAAGGGCTGCCAGAAGAGAGCGGATGCGGATACGGGCGGCTCCGAGATTATTTACTTCGTCAATCTTTAAACAGGTATAAATTTTACCGCTTCCGTCCAGAATCTCGTATACTTCATCTGTAGTAACCGCATCCAAACCGCAGCCGAAAGAATTCAGCTGGATCAGATCCAGGTCTTCCCGTGTTTTGACAAAGCTTGCTGCTGCATAAAGGCGGGAATGGTACATCCACTGATCGTTGACGCGGATAGGCCGTTCAATTTTTGCCAGATGGGAGATAGAATCCTCTGTAAGGACTGCAAGCCCGTAGCTGTTGATCAGATCCGGGATTCCGTGGTGGATTTCCGGATCGATATGGTAAGGACGTCCTGCAAGGACGATTCCACGGCGTCCTGTTTTCTCAAGGTAGGCAAGAGTTTCTTCCCCCTTTTTCTCGATATCGTTTCTTGCGGCAGAAAGCTCTTTCCAGGCCGCATGGGCAGCTTCACGTACCTCTTTTGCGGGAAGTTCTGAAAATACCTGCACAAGCCGGTCAGTCAGAACCACTTCCGAAGTAAAGGCCAGGAAAGGATTACGGAAATCAATATCTGGATCATGGAGCTCATCCACATTGTTTTTGATATTTTCCGCATAGGAGGTAACGAT
>URWL01000434.1 GCA_900551465.1 uncultured Blautia sp.
CACACAAGAACAAAATCTGAAAACGGAAGGGTCTGATCCAGCATACTCTTTATACTCTGACGAAAAAAGCCCGGATCCTCTTTTTTATAAACAGCCATCAGCACTGAATATGTTTCCTGTGTATTATCATGCATAGACTACTCCTTGATCCTTGTATTATGGTGATTCATTTCTCCTGCTTTTGGAGGATTCCAGTAGTCACCATACATCTGCTTCAATACAAAATCATAGTCATAAGGTCCGCGAAGTTTTACGTCCTCAAACGTATAATCTGCACCTTTCCCATAACGGTTTTTATGGAACATTTCCTTTAGCTTATGAATTCCCATAAAATTCACCAGATACGGGGACTGATCGTAATCATATTTTTTCATCAGGCGGTCCAGACGATCCAGTTCTCTGGATGTACGGAATATTTTTTCTACAGGAAAAATTTTCCCTGCCGTGATCAAAATCCGTTCATGAAAAGGTCTGTCCTGGCGTTTCATGTCAACATTTGTAGAAAAAAGTGAATAATTCACCCTGGCTCTTGCTGTCAAAAGGCGGAAACAATGGATTTTTCGCAGAATTTTATTTCCGGGCATTCCATCCAGCGGAAAAATATCGATCCAGGCATCTTTCTCTCTGTCTATCAGAGCAGATTCGTCCACCACCTTTACCCTACTGTCTGTCATCCGAGGAACATAATGGGTATACCCCTTTGTTTTCTGATAGCTGAGATAATGAAAATAATCCGGAAGTTCCTTTTCCACAATGGCCTCAAATTTTTCAAAATCCGGTCTTGGCATTCCCATATCCACATCATCGTCCCAGGGAATAAATCCTTTATGGCGCACGGCTCCCAGCAAAGTGCCTCCCAGCGCATAATATCTAAGATGATATTTCTTACAGATACGCAGAAACTCCTTCAGAATATCCAGTTCTACAAGCTGAAGTCTGCGCAGATCATCTCTGTTCTTTTCCTCTGTACGCTCACTCATTTTTTTCCTCCCCCGGCAGATCCCTTACAGAATCTTTCAGTGCATTTCTCTGATTATCTTCAACCCCCTCTGATACTTCCTTCTGGCAAAAAATCTTCACTGTCATGAGAAGAAGCTTCAGATCAAGGAAAAACGAATAATTTTCAATATAAAAAAGATCCAGCTTCAGTTTATCATAGGGAGTTGTATTATATTTGCCATAAACCTGGGCATATCCTGTCAGTCCGGCTTTTACTTTCAGACGGTAATAAAATTCCGGAAGTTCCTTCTGGTACTCATGCATAATACATTTTCGTTCCGGGCGTGGCCCTACCAGAGACATATCGCCCTTAAACACATTAAAAAGCTGCGGCAGTTCATCCAGATGAAGATTTCGAAGAACCTTTCCTACCGGTGTGATTCTGCTGTCATTTTTAGATGCCAGCTGCGCTCCGTTTTTTTCGGAATCCACACACATACTCCTGAATTTAAAAATACGGAATTCTCTGCCTCCCAGGGTCAGACGATCCTGACGGTAAAATACCGGGCCTCCGTCATAAAGCTTTACCATAAGCGCAATGATCAGCATGATCGGTGAAGAAAGCACGATTCCAATACCGGAGACAACAATATCCAGAAGTCTTTTCATAAATCTCTGTTCTATGGACAGCCCCATATTTTTTGCCACCAGAAGAGGTGTGTCAAACAGGTGGATCCGTTCACTTCCCATAAGGATCACATCCGATATCTTAGGACTCATATAACAGCGGATCGAATGTGCAAAACAATACTTCAGATATCGGTTTCTGATATTAGAAGGAAGATCCCAGATGATCACACCCTCATAATCACGCATCATTTTATGGATTTCTTTTTCTCCCACATTCACATGAACCATTCCGCTGATATTATATTTATCACTTCTGGAATTCATTTTATGGATCAGGTCTCCGGGATCCCGGTCTCCGTGGATCACCAGAAGCTTTCTGGCTCTGTACAGCTTTGAATAAATAAATCTGGATCCCCATATCCACAGAACAATGATCGCAAACTGCACAAAGGTCATTTGTATCATTGGCCACGGATCCAGAAACCATCGGTTGATCAGCGTGATCTGCAGATAAGTAATGATATTTGTACAGATCGTTGCCAGGATCATAGAATAGAATACATCGATCCTTTTCAG
>URWL01000435.1 GCA_900551465.1 uncultured Blautia sp.
TCATGTCTTTTATCCCCTTTGTTTTGTTTCTGACTGCTATCGTTCAATATACACCTCTTACTTACAGAGAAGTACGTCAGGCGATCGTTGGAGTAGTACCTGAAAATTTACAGGGATTTGTGCTGAATATCGTGGCAGAGGTTTTTTCAAAAAGCGCAGCAGTGCTTCCGATTTCTGCTCTTATGGCTCTATGGTCCTCGGGAAAGGGAATGCAGGCTTTGATCAATGGGCTGAATACTATTTATCATGTGAGAGAAACCAGAAACTGGCTTATAAACAGAATTTATTCCATGTTTTATATGCTGCTGTTTGTTCTGGCGCTGATCGCCAGCCTTCTGCTTCTGGTTATGGGAAGCAGGATACATATGCTGATTTCAGATTATATTCCTTTTCTGGGAAATATTATTGGCAGGATTCTGAATGCGAAGACTTTTTTGGTTTTTGTGATGCAGTTTCTGGTATTCCTGGTATTGTACCGATATCTGCCGAACAGAAAGGCATCTCTGAAAAGTCAGGTGCCGGGAGCCTTTTTTACAGCGGCTGCCTGGTCCGCCTTTTCTTATTTGTTTTCACTGTATTTTACCTTTTTTCCGGATTTCAGTATCATGTACGGAAGCCTTTCTACTTTGATCCTTGTGATGGTGTGGCTTTATTTCTGCATGAACCTGCTTCTTTATGGAGCCGAGGTAAATGCATACTTTGAAAAACAGTTCCGTCAGGCAAAAATGTCTTTCGGGCAGCTGATTTCCAGAAAAGAACAGGAGTGGAAGCAGAACTTTCAAAAAAGAAAAGAAGAGAAAAAAGAAAAAATAAATGAAAAATCTTGACAGGGAAAATTTCCTGTGGCATAGTAAATAAAGATAAAAAGCAATGAAGGCGTATCAGGGAACTGTTTCCTTTCAGAGAGAAGAAGTCACCGGCTGTAAGCTTCTTTAAGTTCAGACAATTCCTCAAATTCCCGCCGGAGCTGCATTTCTGAACACATAAAGTCAGTAGGAAATGACGTTGCTGCGCGTTAAGCAGAATCGAGTGCCTGTATTTTTATACAGGAATCAGGGTGGTACCGCGGATATCCCGTCCCTCTTTTTGGGGGAATGGATATCCTTTTTTTATGAAATTTTCAGCAAAGGAGATTATGATCATGGATATGAAGGAAAGACTTCAGGAACTGGCCGAGGCAGCCAGAAAGCGGATTGAAGAATCTGACGTGCCGGAGAAGCTTAATGAAGTAAAGGTAGCGTACCTTGGAAAAAAAGGTGAACTTACTGCTATTTTAAAAAGTATGAAAGATGTTGCTCCGGAGGATCGTCCGAAGGTTGGACAGCTGGTAAATGAGACAAGAGCAAAGATTGAAGAGCTTCTTGAAACGTCCAGAAAGAAACTGGAGGAAGCAGCCCGTGAGGAACAGATGAAAGCAGAAGTTATTGACGTAACACTTCCTGCTAAAAAAGCAAAGATCGGACATCGTCATCCAAATACGATCGCTCTTGAAGAAGTGGAACGTATTTTTATTGGAATGGGATACGAAGTGGTAGAAGGTCCCGAGGTGGAATACGCTGATTACAACTTTACAAAATTAAATATTCCGGAGGATCATCCGGCACGAGATGAGCAGGATACCTTTTTTATCAATAATTCTATTCTGCTTCGTTCCCAGACATCTCCGGTACAGGCCCGCACGATGGAAGAAGGCAGGCTGCCTATCCGTATGATCGCACCGGGAAGAGTATTCCGTTCTGATGAGGTGGATGCAACTCATTCCCCATCTTTCCATCAGATTGAAGGTCTGGTCATTGATAAGAACATCACTTTTGCAGATCTGAAGGGAACTCTTCAGGAATTTGCAAGAGAACTGTTTGGACCGGAAACAAAAACAAAATTCCGTCCTCATCATTTTCCGTTTACAGAGCCAAGTGCAGAGGTTGATGTGTCCTGCTTCAAGTGCGGCGGAAAAGGCTGCCGTTTCTGTAAAGGTTCAGGATGGATCGAGATCCTTGGCTGCGGAACGGTACATCCAAATGTACTTCGCATGTGCGGTATTGACCCGGAGGAATACACAGGCTTTGCGTTCGGTGTAGGACTTGAAAGAATTGCACTTTTGAAGTACGAGATCGACGATATGAGAC
>URWL01000436.1 GCA_900551465.1 uncultured Blautia sp.
GAAACAGCAATACGCTGGTGACGGATCTTCCGGGCATTTATTCCATGTCCCCGTATTCAAGTGAAGAGATCGTAACCAGGAATTTTGTGTTGAATGAGCATCCCAGAGGTATCATCAATATCGTAGATGCAACAAATATTGAAAGAAATCTTTACCTTACCATGCAGCTGATGGAGCTGGATATTCCTATGGTCCTTGCTTTGAATATGATGGATGAGGTCAGGGAAAACGGCGGTTCCATAAACATCAACCGTATGGAGGAAATGCTTGGAATCCCGGTTGTTCCCATTTCTGCGGCAAAAAATGAGGGTATTGATGAGCTTGTCAGTCATGCACTTCATGTTGCCAAATATCAGGAAAAACCGGAAAAAATGGACTATTGTGATGTGGAGGATGATGGAGGAGCCGTACATAGATGTCTCCATGCCATTATGCATCTGATCGAGGATCATGCCAGAGAAGCAGAGATCCCTGTTCGGTTTGCAGCAGCTAAACTTGCTGAGGGAGACGAGCTGATTCTGGAAAAACTGAATCTGGATCAGAATGAAAAGGAAATGCTGGAACACATTGTCAAACAAATGGAAGCAGAACGTGGTCTTGACCGATCTGCAGCCATTGCACATATGCGATTTGATTTTATTGAGAAGGTCTGTGATGATTCTGTAGTAAAGCCAAAAGAAAGCAAGGAGCATATCAGAAGTACGAAGATAGACAGGATCCTTACTGGAAAATATACGGCAATCCCATGCTTTATCGGTATTATGGCTCTTGTTTTTTATCTGACATTCGGAGTGATCGGGGCTTTTCTTGCCAATGTCCTTGACATGGGAATCACTGCGTTAGGCGGCTATGTGGATCAGCTTATGACAGCGGCACATGTAAACAGTGTGCTTCAGTCACTTGTAATGGACGGTATTTTCAACGGTGTAGGAAGCGTGCTGAGTTTCCTTCCGGTTATTGTCACTCTGTTTTTCTTTCTGTCTCTTCTGGAGGACAGCGGATATATGGCAAGAGTTGCCTTTGTGATGGACAAGCTGCTGAGAAAGATAGGGCTTTCCGGCAGAAGTATCGTTCCTATGCTGATCGGTTTTGGATGTACTGTACCAGGAGTTATGGCAAGCAGAACCCTCCCTTCTGAGAGGGATAGAAGGATGACCATTCTTCTGACACCATTTATGAGCTGTTCTGCGAAGCTTCCTATTTATGGATTTTTTGCAGCGGCATTTTTCCCGGAAAACAGTGCTCTTGTAATGATTCTTTTGTACTTTGGAGGCATTGTTATGGGAATCCTGATGGCGCTTTTGCTCCGTCGTACCATGTTCAGCGGAGAGGCGGTTCCATTTGTTATGGAGCTTCCAAATTATCGTATGCCGGGAGCAAAAAATGTAGGGCATCTTCTGTGGGATAAAGCAAAAGACTTCCTTCAGAGAGCATTTACTGTGATCTTTCTTGCAACACTTGCTATCTGGTTTTTACAGACCTTTGATATGCATTTGAACATTGTAACGGATTCGAAAGACAGCATTCTTGCCATGCTGGCAGGTGCCATCGCCCCGGTATTTAAGCCTATGGGATTTGGAGACTGGAGGATCTCTACTGCTCTGATCACAGGCTTTATGGCAAAAGAAAGTGTGGTTTCTACACTTTCTGTACTGTTTGGAAGCACAGAAGCATTGCTGGCAGCCATTACTCCTCTGGCAGCGGCAAGCCTGCTTGTTTTCTGTCTTCTTTATACGCCCTGCGTTGCAGCAATTGCAGCAATCAAAAGAGAACTGGGCGGCAAATGGGCTGTGGGCGTAGTGATCGGACAGTGCGTGATCGCGTGGGTGTCTGCCCTGGCAGTTTACCTGATTGGCGGGATTTTTTAAATAAGTGAAAAAACATCGGTTTCTTTACAGAAAGAGAAATCGGTGTTTTTTGTTTTGTCGAAAACTGTATATATTTAATATTGACAGTATGCACATTATAGTATATACTGTACTTGTAACATAAGTACAGATGCAGAACCGGTGCACAGGTTCTGTTTCAAGTAAAAGGTACAGGATGATTGAATATGGAAATAATTTTAAGCAATGCCAGTACAAAACCGATTTATGAACAGATTACTTCACAGATCA
>URWL01000437.1 GCA_900551465.1 uncultured Blautia sp.
ATGCAGCACTGTGTGGAACAACACAGAAATTCATACTGTTATTATGCACATTCGGAGGAGGTAAAGGAGGCACATTCCTTTGGACTTTCTTATGGGAAATACAGAGCTTATCTGGAATTAAAGGAAATTGCCCCGGAGATTCTGCCGGAGGACGTCCAGGAAATGACTATGAAAGAAATACGTGAATGGGAAGCTGAACTGAGAAATATGAAAGGAGATACGGAAACAGAAGAGAATAACAGAAAAAATAAAAGTCCTGCTCATAGGAAACATAACAATGGGAAGCATATGGGAGGAAATCGGCACAGGAATCATTCTGAATAAGAAAGATATGCCAGAGAAAATATTTTCTTTACAGAGCAAGCTCTTTCCTGTACTATAATCGTATGGATTTTGTAATGAAAGGAGATATTCTGTATGATTAAAATGAATAAAAAAATATCCATATGGGTTATGGCTGGTGTGCTTGCTCTGGGAGGGATTTCTGTAACAGGAGGCGCTGTATCGGCAGAGACTGCAAAAGAGAAAACAGAAGAAAAGGAATCTGAAAAAAAGATACGTCCTTCTGATCTGGTTCTGCCTGCCCTGGAAAGTTATTCTTATGCAGATATGGGACTTTCTTTTGAACTTCCGCAGCTTCTTCTGGAAAAAATGGAGAAAGAAGAAATTGCCATGCTTCCGGGTGCGGAGGTTACTTCAGATGGGAACAGCCTGAAATATGGATTTGTAAGCTGGAGCACGATGACTAAAGAGCAACGGGAAGCAGAGATCAGTGCAGATACTGAAAAATATGGGGAATGGGTAGAAAGTCTGGGCGTAATAGGATGTCTTGGCGTTTATCAGAAAGAACTGGAAAAAGATCTGGATAAGATTACCGGCTGCACGGAACACGAAAAGATAGGTACAAGTGAAGACGAAGCATACAGCTACTATCTGAGCACAAAGAAGGATGCAGATGCAGAACTGGTCGAAGCCATTAAAGAGATTACATATGAGATCACGCCTATGGTTTCTTATAATAACAGTGAAGGAATGAAGGCTGGTGATTCTATTGGAAGCTTTTCCACAGAAGATATCAATGGAAAGGAATATACAGAAAAGCTGTTTCAGGAGGCAGACCTTACTATGGTCAATATTTTTGCCACCTGGTGCGGTCCTTGTGTAAATGAGATTCCATATCTTGCAGAGCTGGATAAAAAAATGGAAGAGAAAGGCGTTCAGATCGTTGGTATTGTGATGGATGCGGGAAACAGCAGCGAAAAGGATGAGGAGGGAATCAAAAAATCTCAGACTCTTCAAAAAAAGGCAAAAGCAGAATACCCGTTCCTGCTGCCGGATTCAGGGTATATGAATGGAAGACTTTCCTCGATTCAGGCTTATCCGGAGACTTTCTTTGTAGATAAAAATGGAAATATTACAGGTGAAACTTACAGCGGAGCCCGCAGCCTGGAGGAATGGGAAGAGGTCATTCATACAGAATTAGAAAACCTGGAATCCGCACAGGAGGAAAAATGAAAGAAAAAAGCAAAAAAAACCGAGTCCTGCCAGAGATTTCTGACAGGACTGCCATGAAGATCGGAATCAGTATCACTATCCTGGGGCTGATTTGTATGGCTTTTGGGATCTGGCGAGGGGAAATGGCAGTTGTTTTTGAAAAAGCAGTAAATATTTGTATGGAGTGTATTGGCATTGGATAAGAAAAAACGTACAAATGAATGGGGACGCCACAGAGTTCAGATTCTCTGGGCGTTTCTTTCCAACAGTTATCTGGCAGGCTTTTCAAAAGGAAGGATCTACCAGGGAAAACTGAAAAATCTTTGTGTTCCGGGGCTGAACTGCTATTCATGTCCCGGAGCTCTGGGTTCCTGTCCGGTAGGAGCCATGCAGGCGGTTGTGGGAAGCTGGAATTTTAAACTGGCTTTTTATGTGGCAGGATTTCTGATGTTTATAGGTGCTCTTACAGGACGGTTTGTCTGCGGCTGGCTTTGTCCTTTTGGCCTGATTCAGGATCTTTTGCATAAGATTCCGTTTCCCAAAAAGATCAGTACATTTTGGGGAGATAAGCTTCTGCGTAAACTGAAATATGTGATCCTTCTTGTGTTTGTTATCCTG
>URWL01000438.1 GCA_900551465.1 uncultured Blautia sp.
CCTTAAAGGTCTCATAATCTGTAGCTACATAGGTATGGGCATCGCGATGTGCACGGGCTCTTTTCAGCATATCCTTCTGCATGGTATCCAGGATTTCCTGAACCTTTGACGCAAGTTCTTCGAAAGTCACCACATATTTTTCTCTTGTATCGCGGCGGCAGATCACAGCCTGTCCATTTTCAATATCCTTTGGACCACACTCAATACGAACCGGAATTCCACGCATTTCCTGCTCGGAGAATTTATATCCAGGGCTTCTGTCTGTATCATCTACTTTTACACGGATGCCTGCTGCTTTCAGGGCTGCAAACAGCTCGTCCGCTTTCTCCAGCACGCCCTCTTTACGCTGCTGGATCGGAATCACAACCGCCTGTACCGGTGCAATTCTTGGAGGAAGCACAAGACCGCTGTTATCACCGTGTACCATGATGATCGCACCGATCATACGGGTAGTCATACCCCAGGAAGTCTGATGTACATACTGGAGTTTATTTTCTTTGTCTGTGTACTGAATGCCAAAAGCCTTTGCAAATCCGTCGCCAAAGTTATGGCTGGTTCCGGACTGAAGCGCTTTTCCGTCATGCATCAGGGACTCAATCGTATAAGTTGCCTCTGCGCCGGCAAATTTCTCTTTATCTGTTTTCTGACCTTTTACCACAGGAATAGCAAGAACTTCTTCACAGAAATCTGCATACACGTTCAGCATCTGAATGGTTCTCTCCTCTGCTTCTTCAGCTGTAGCGTGGGCTGTGTGGCCTTCCTGCCACAAAAATTCTCTGGAGCGGAGGAAGGGACGTGTTGTTTTTTCCCAGCGCACTACAGAACACCACTGGTTATAAACCTTTGGAAGGTCTCTGTGAGACTGAATTTCTTTCTGATAAAAATCACAGAACAAAGTCTCAGATGTCGGACGCACACAAAGCCGTTCCTGCAGAGGATCCAGGCCACCGTGAGTTACCCATGCAACCTCCGGAGCAAAGCCTTCTACATGGTCTTTTTCCTTCTGAAGAAGAGATTCCGGAATAAACATCGGCATGTACACATTCTGTACCCCGGTTTCCTTAAATCTTCTGTCAAGCTCATTCTGGATGTTCTCCCAGATGGCATAGCCTGCCGGTTTGATGACCATACATCCTTTTACGCTTGTATAATCGCAAAGCTCTGCTTTTTTTACCACGTCAGTATACCACTGTGCAAAATCTTCCTCCATGGAAGTGATGGCTTCTACTAATTTCTTCTCTTTTGCCATGATCGTTCTCCTTTTCTCAATACAGTTATTTCTTGTTTCCGGGATCTGGAAGGACAGGATAAAACAACAAAAAAGCCCTTCCAATCCCTGCAAAGGGACCGAAGGACTTCGGCGGTACCACCCTGATTAGCAGTACCTCCTTGATCGTTCTGTATATCACAGACCGATATATACTGCTCTCTCTTTTTCTTTAACGCAGAACTACGCCGTACTTCAATTGTACGGGGCTCCGAGGCCGGTTCCATACTTCCCGCACAGAATCCTCACACCACCGCTCCGTTTATAACTAAAAGCTTCGGGATTCCTCTCTGAGATTGTTCCGCATGTACTATTCTCTTCACTGCCGTTTTTTATCCATCAGGCAGATGCCTGAACTGAATTTCATTGTATGCGAAAAAAACTCTACTGTCAAGCCTTTCAGACTGTAATTTTAATTTCCCGTCCGGTACGGTTATATTTATAATATCTGACTCCTGCTGCATCCAGCATACGTTTGGATGCGATCACCGAAGGAGTATTTTCATATTTATCACAATCATACACAATTGTTTTGATTCCGGACTGAATGATTGCTTTGGCACATTCATTACAGGGAAAAAGGGAAACATATAATTTGGCTCCCTCCAGACTGCCGCCTCTGTAATTAAGAATCGCATTCAGTTCACTGTGCGTTACATAAAGATACTTTGTATCCAGTTCGTCTCCTTCTCGTGCCCAGGGAAATTTATCATCTGAACAGCCCATGGGGAAACCGTTGTATCCCATAGAAAGAATTTTATTATCCTGACTTACAATACAGGCTCCCACCTGGGAATTCGGATCTTTTGAGCGCATTCCGGAG
>URWL01000439.1 GCA_900551465.1 uncultured Blautia sp.
GATGCAGTACAGACATTGTCTTCCGGTCAATGAGATCTTTGGATGGGAAAAAGTACATATGCATAAAGGGAAATATCTTCTTATGCATTCTATGATCTACCGTACAAAGCTTCTCCATGAATGTGGAATCCAGCTTCCGAAGCATACATTTTACGTGGACAATATCTTTGCGTTTGAGCCGCTTCCTTATGTGAAAAAAATGTATTATCTGGATGTGAACTTTTACAGATATTTTATTGGGCGTGATGATCAGTCTGTCAATGAAAAGGTAATGATCAAAAGAATCGACCAGCAGCTTCGTGTGAATAAGATTATGGTAGATGTATTCCACAGAATTAAATTTAATAATCGCCGTCATCTGCGTAAATATATGCTCAGCTATCTGGAGATCATTACCACAATTTCTTCTGTAATGCTGATCCGTGCAGAAACCCAGGAGGCTCTTGACAAAAAGAAGGAGCTTATGGAATATATTCGGGAAGAAGACCGCCGCATTTATCACAGACTGCGCTGGGGAATTATGGGATGTGCCTCCAATCTTCCGGGTAAGGGCGGACGCAAGACTTTTATTGCTGCCTATAAGTTATGCCAGAAATTTTATGGATTTAACTGATATTTGAAGAAAAACTGCAGGAACATCAGGGAATGATGACCTGCAGTTTTTTATCTGTCAGCTGAACGGAAAAGCCTGTTCCAAGTCCGGCAGATTCTCCGTCTTTATGTATGGCAAGAGATTTTGAACTTTTGACTGTGATTCTTTGACAGCGAAGCAGATGGACTCCGCGAAAGCCGGTATGTCTGCCAAAAATAGAAAGGAAAAGGCAGAAGATCAGCCGAAGCCTGCCCATGCCTTCAATCACCAGTACATCAAGAAGACCGTCTGAAGGGTCAGCACATGGACAGAAGCAAAAACCGCCGCCTTCATATTTCTGGTTCATAACTGCAGTGAGGAAAACCTTGTTATAAGTGTGCTTCATATCCGCATCCGTGTCTATGGAAATGGAAGTGGGAGGCAGAAACAGCAGATGTTTGATTCCAATGAGGAGATAGGCAAGCTTCCCAAGTCCCAGATGATTCAGAACCTTTTTGACAGGAGAGACACTGATCTCATGGCAGACCGCTGCATCAAAACCAATACCGCAGCTAACGGCAAAGCGGCTGGAAAATCCATTGCAGGTGATTTCGGATACATCCATAGGCCGGGTCTTTTCTGAAGAAAGTATGGTTTCCAGGGCTTCTTCCGGTTTGCCCGGAAGTTTCATGCTGCGGCAGAAATCATTGCCGGATCCGGTGGGAATATATCCGAAACGGAGATCAGAAAAATTCTTCAGACCGGTAAGAACCTCCTGAATAGTACCATCTCCGCCTACTGCGATCAATGTGACAGGATGCTCTTTATCAGCAGAGGAACTTATTTTTTCGGCCAGTTCTGTGGCATGGCCGGCACATTCGGTCAGATATGCCTTATATGGGATATTTCTATGATCCAGACTTTGGCTCAGGGATTTCCATATATCGGCTCCTTTTCCGGAGCGGGAATTGGGATTTACAATAAAATAATACATATCACCCTCCTGTAGATTTCAGTCTATCATACCATTTTAGACAGAATTTTACAATCATTTAACCAGGAGACTACAGGAAATTTAACGAAAGATATTTATACTGTAAAAAGAAATATGTAAGAAAGCCGGAGGTAAGCAGATGATCTATCTGGTAGAAGATGATGAAAGCATCAGAGAGCTTGTTGTATATACATTAAAAAGTCAGGATATGGATGCCAAGGGGTTTGAAAGACCCTCTCTTTTTTGGAAAGAACTGGAAAAAGAGCTGCCTTCTCTGATTCTTCTGGATATTATGCTGCCAGAAGAAGACGGGATCAGTATACTGAAAAAATTAAGGGCAAGACCGGATACCAGAAAACTTCCGGTGATCATGCTTACGGCAAAGGGCAGTGAATATGATACTGTTCTGGGGCTGGACAGCGGTGCAGATGATTACATTCCCAAGCCATTCCGCATGATGGAACTTATTTCAAGAGTCCGGGCAAGACTTCGCCGGGCAGAAGATAAAGGTGCAGAAGAATAC
>URWL01000440.1 GCA_900551465.1 uncultured Blautia sp.
AGCCCTGAAATCTAATACCATGATTTTTTTTCTTCCTCTTGCAGCAGTTCTGCCATGGAGTGATTCCTTTATCCGTGAGAGGCAGGGCGGGTTTTTAAAAACAGCTCTTCCACGGACAGGAAGGTGTTATTATGTGGAAAGTAAAGTATTTACCACTGCTCTGGGTGGATTTCTTTCTGTTTTTCTGGCAGGGATGCTGGTGCTTTTGGTCTACTTTATGATTTTTTTTCCTTTAGAGTCTCAGGGGAAATTTCCATGGAGCCAGACTGCACAGCTTGGAGAAATCCTGCTTCGCTGCGGACTTGTGGCAGGGATTTTAAGCACAGGAGGAGGGATTTTTGCCGGGCTTACAGGATCGGTATATCTGGCCTTTGGATTTCCTTTTGTCCTTTATTATTTTTGTGTGATTGTAAGGGACCGGTATTTTAAAAAAGCGCTGTGGCTTTATCCGCCTCAGTGGATTGAGGGCAGCGCAAAATGGGGAGAAAAGAGTCTGGGACTATGGCTTTTTCTTTTTATTATGCTGGGGATGCTTATGGCGCTTTATGGAGGGATTCTTTATGACAGGATGGAAGAAATCTGAGCCTTTTATCCAGGTGGATAAGGCAAGCCGATACTTTGGAGAAGACTGTGTGCTGAAAGAGGCGGAGCTTACCCTGTATGAAGGTCAGGTCTGCGGCATTGTGGGAAATAACGGATCAGGAAAAACTGTTTTGATGAAATGTATCTGCGGTTTTCTCCCAGTAACCTCAGGAACTATACGAGTTCAGGGAAAGAACATTGGAAAAGAAGTGGATTTTCCCGAAAGTCTTGGCGCGATCATTGAAAGTCCGGGATTTTTGATGGAGCTTACCGGATTTCGTAATCTGGAGATCCTGGCGTTAATGAACCGTCGGATCACACCGGCTCAGATACGGCTTATAATGAAAAAAGTGGGTCTGGACCCTGACATGAAAAAGTCTGTGGCAAAATATTCCCTTGGTATGCGCCAGCGTCTGGGAATCGCGCAGGCTATCATGGAAGAACCGGAACTTCTTGTTCTGGACGAGCCCTTTAACGGTCTGGACAAACAGGGAGTAGAGGATATGAGAAAAATTCTGCTGGAGCTGAAAGATCAGGGAAAGACCATACTTCTGGCAAGCCATAACGAGGATGATATCCGGATTTTGTGCGACCGGGTTTTTGAAATGGATGGAGGGGTTTTAAAGGAAAGGGAGGCGGCGAAACTATGAAGAAGGGAAGACTGGCAGCAGGAATTTTTATTCTGTGCCTGCAGAGCATTGCAGGAACTCAGTGGAATATAGCCGGAGAACAAAAAGCGTATGGCGCAGAGCTGTTTGCGGACGAAGGAAGTTCAGAAAATTTTGTGGATCAGGAGTCTTCTGTGATGCCAGAGCCTACAGTGATTCCGGAAATTACTATGATACCGGAACCCACTTTCGCTCCAGTACCTACTGATGCGCCGGATCCCAGCCCGTGTCCTTTGCCCACGCCGGGATTTTCCCTGAACATTGAAAATCTGAATATTTATCCTGAAAAAGGAAATCAGGAAGAAGAACTTTTTGGAGATGGAAACGGTATGGAAGGGGATCCGGAAGTACAGGTATCTCCCGGCCGTGCAGATTTTTCAGGGGCAGGGGCTTCTTCCGGACAAAAAGAAGAACTGATACGGCAGCCCAAGATTTTGCTGGAGAGCTGCAGCCTTACTGGAAAAAATATGGAAGCCGGCAGTTCTGAAGAAGTGGAATTTGTTCTGAAGAATAAAAGCAGCAATCAGGAAATTTATAATCTGAAACTGGTATTTTCCACAGAAACACCGGGAATCCAGTTTGAAAAAAATTCTTTTTATTTTGAAAAGATCAGTCCCGGCGGCAGGATCAATGTTCTAAACAGAATCAGGGCAGCTGTAGATATAAAGGAGGGGACTGTTCCCATTACCCTTTCTTTTGAATATGAGGATAAAAAAGGAACTTCAGTAGCAGGAACGGAGAAGATGGAGTTTTTAGTCAAACAAAAAATATGGGCGAATCTGGATTGTGACAACCTTCCGGCAGAAGTATATTCTACAGATACAGTAAAT
>URWL01000441.1 GCA_900551465.1 uncultured Blautia sp.
ACAGAGCGGAGAGTTTCGGGGAGGATTCCGCAGGGACAGCAATCCGGATGTGGTCTATGGAAGAGATTTTGAGGGAGAGACAATTTCTTTGGAAAGTATTACCGGAGAAATGGGAGAGGTGATCATCCGCGGACAGGTTATGGATGTGGAAGCCAGAGAAATCCGTAATGAAAAAACTATCCTGATTTTTCCTGTTACAGATTTCACAGATTCTATTGTAATTAAAATGTTCCTTCGAAATGAACAGGTTCCGGAGGTGACGGCAGAAATCAAAAAAGGTGCTTTCCTGAAACTGAAAGGAGTAACTACCATTGACCGTTTTGACAGTGAACTGACCATTGGTTCCATTGCCGGAATCAAAAAGATCTCAGATTTCAGAAGTTCTCGAATGGACACCAGCCCTCAGAAAAGAGTGGAACTTCACTGCCATACAAAAATGAGCGACATGGACGGTGTGACCGAGGCAAAAGCCCTTGTGAAACGTGCCTATGAATGGGGACACAAGGCAATTGCAATTACAGATCATGGGGTGGTTCAGGCCTTTCCTGAGGCAAATCACTGCTTTGATGCCTGGGGAGGATGTGTGCCGAAGGAATCCGATTTTAAGGTGCTTTATGGTATGGAGGCCTATCTGGTAGATGATCTGAAAGGAATTGTCACCAACAGTAAAGGACAGTCTATGGAAGGGGATTTTGTAGTTTTTGACATTGAGACTACTGGATTTTCCCCTCTTACCTGCCAGATTATTGAAATAGGCGCTGTCCGTGTGGAAAAAGGTGTGATCACAGACCGTTTTTCTACATTTGTAAATCCAAAAGTACCGATCCCTTATCGGATCGAGCAGCTGACAAGCATTAATGATTCCATGGTCATGGATGCTCCGGAGATCCAGACGGTCCTTCCTCAGTTTCTGGATTTTTGCAAGGGGGCGGTCATGGTGGCCCACAATGCAGATTTTGATATGAGTTTTATTATAGAAAACTGTAAAAGACAGGGACTTCCGGATGAATTCACATATGTGGATACTGTAGGGATGGCAAGATTTCTTTTGCCTGCATTGAACCGGTTTAAACTGGATACAGTGGCAAAGGCAGTAGGAGTTTCTCTGGCACATCATCACAGAGCGGTAGATGATGCGGCCTGTACGGCAGATATTTTTGTAAAATTCGTGGAAATGCTGAAAGAACGTGATATTTATGACGTGGATACCTTAAACCAGCAGGGGAATGTGTCAGTAGATACGATCAAAAAGCTTCCTACCTATCATGCGGTGATCTTTGCCAGAAATGAAACAGGAAGAATCAATCTTTATAAGCTGGTGAGCCAGTCTCATCTGAAATATTACAGAAGAAGACCACGTGTGCCAAAAAGCGTATTTCTGGAGCACAGGGAAGGTCTTCTGATCGGAAGCGCCTGCGAAGCAGGAGAGCTATATCAGGCGATATTAAGGAATGCTCCGGATCAGGAGATCGCAAGACTGGTTGATTTCTATGATTATCTTGAGATTCAGCCTTTGGGAAATAATGCGTTTATGATCGCCAGTGACAAAAATGATGCGGTGAATTCAAAAGAGGATCTGATCGAAATCAATAAAAAAATCGTCAAACTGGGAGAACAGTTTAAGAAACCGGTAGTGGCAACCTGTGACGTTCATTTTATGGATCCTCAGGATGAGATTTACCGGAGGATCATTATGGCGGGAAATGGATTCAGCGATGCAGATGACCAGGCGCCTCTTTATCTTCGTACCACAGAGGAGATGCTGGAGGAGTTTTCTTATCTGGGAAGCGAAAAAGCCGAGGAGGTCGTAATTACAAATACCAATAAGATCGCTGATATGATAGAGAAAATCTCTCCTATCCATCCGGATAAGTTTCCTCCGGTAATTGAAAATTCTGACCAGGATCTCAGGGATATCTGTTTTAAAAAAGCTCATGAGATTTATGGAGAAAATCTTCCGTCCATTGTGGAGGAGAGACTGGAAAAAGAACTGAATTCCATTATTTCCAACGGATATGCGGTAATGTATATCATTGCTCAAAAACTGGTGTGGAAATCCAATGACGACGGTTATCTGGTT
>URWL01000442.1 GCA_900551465.1 uncultured Blautia sp.
ATTATTCAGCTTCACATAAATCTTATGAGGACGCTGATCCATAGCGGGATTATACTGTGTAATAAATTCAGGTACCGTATAGATCTCATCATAAACCTTGCTGATGTTGATCAGGGGGTTTTTATAATATCCGGTAACGGTAAAGGTCATGGGCGTTTCCACCATTTTTTCATCTGCGCCGATCATCACCAGAAGCTCCAGCTGACTGCCAATCACTGTTTGAAGCCCCAGACGTTCCGCCATAGTATCGGAAATCACAATTTCATCCGCTCTCTGTGCAAATCTGCCTTCGATCAGTTCCACAAAATTATGTCCAAAATAACCTTTATCCGGAGCCAGCGGCCGCACATCCATGCCGGCAAACTCCCGATTGTGAAGTCCTGCCCCACTGCATTCCCTGGCCATATCTGCCCATTGGATCTGGGGCAGTTCCTCAAGCCTCTGCCGTGTTTCTTCTGTACCATTAATATTTCCTTCACAACCCGGTCCAGGAGCAGATTCCCCATAATTACCGATGGTAGAGATCATACCAATTCCTACCGTCCACACCGCTGTGATCAGAAGCGTCGTCAGAGCAATGGCAAGAATGGCAATTCGGTTTCTGCTTTTATGAGAAATATAATTATCCCTTGCCAGTTCCTTCAATACTTCCTTATCAGAATTTTGAAACATGGATATCACCTCCCACTACCCTTCCGTCCTCCAGGTGAATAATACGGTCTGCCATCTGGGCAATTTCTTCATTATGGGTAATCATAATAATCGTCTGGTTAAACTCCCGGCTGGTCATCTGCAAAAGCCCCATTACCTCCGCACTGGTTCTGGAATCAAGATTTCCCGTAGGCTCGTCTGCCAGAACGATCTTGGGCTTGGAAGCCAGCGCTCTTGCAATGGCCACCCTCTGCTGCTGTCCTCCTGAAAGCTGATTGGGACGGTTTCGAACTTTTTCTGTCAGTCCCAAAAGGTTCAGGAGCTTTCCGATAAACTCTTCATCCGGTTTGTTGCCATCCAGACGTATTGGGAGAACCACGTTTTTATACACATTCAGCATAGATACCAGATTATAGTTCTGAAAGACAAATCCAATGTTTCTTCTGCGAAATACAGTCCGCTCCTCATCTTTCATATTCAAAAGAGACTGTCCGCCGATGATAACCTCGCCACTGTCCGCATAGTCCAGACCGCCCAGTAAATTTAAAAGAGAGGTTTTTCCGGATCCGCTGGTTCCCACGATTGCAACAAACTCTCCTTTTTCCACTGAAATACTGATATCATCCACGGCCTTTACCAGACTGCTGCCCTGACCATAATATTTTTTCAGATGCTTTGTTTCTAATATTTTCATAAAAAATGTCTCCCTTCATTATGTTGAGTTTATCATAACAAAGGGAGATTACAATCTGGTAACAATATGAAATAAAGGTATTTCCAACATACTCATGCTTTTTTATAAAAAAAGAACCTCTTAAAAAGAGATTCTTTCTCATTTAGTCGAAGCGACAGGATTTGAACCTGCGGCCTCTGCGTCCCGAACGGATCGAGAGGCGTTTCCCTTAGTGGTAATTAAAGGCATCTAACACCCCTGAAACCCCTATAAAATCAACGTTTTTTGGACATAAGGCGCGCAACCCCAGACACTCTCAAAATCAAATTTTTTGGCGCATTTTGTGTAACGTTTTGTGTAACGTTTTCTATTACACTCCGTCTTACACCGCGGAATACTTCGTTTTATGTCACACCACTGTTCACAAATGCTGTCACATTTTACTCAAAAATATTATCTATCAGGCACAATGTATAATATTCATTCTCACAAAAAATTTAATAATTTATGGAGGCAAAAATGAATATTACAAAGGATATTTTTAGACGCGCAACTTTACAGGGACTTGCTGATTACCTTATCTATGGATCAGCCATTGAATCTTTTTTCCCGGAAAAAGACTATGATAAAAAATTAGAAAAAGCTTACAAAGAATATGAAGAAAATCTAAAAACACAGAATATAGAATCCATTCAGCCTTTCATAGACCTTGCCAACAATCTTACAAGCGAAGTAGCAGAAGCGTATACTACCA
>URWL01000443.1 GCA_900551465.1 uncultured Blautia sp.
ATCCCAAAGCCATGCTATGGCACGATCGGAAAAGCCTTCTTTTTTTGCCTGGTACAGAGCGTCCCTGTTCCACGGATCTGCCTTTACCATATTTTCTGTTTCTATGATTTTTTTGATTTTTTCCAGAAAAAAGCCGTCAATTTTTGTCTCAAAAGCGACTTGCTGAACATTGCAGCCCATTCTCAGTAATTGTGCAATGGCAAAAATTCTGTCATCTGTTCCTGCTTTTATATAAGAAAGAAGCTCTTCTCTTGTTTTTCCGTCAAATTTTTCCATATACAAATGAAATACGCCTATTTCCAGAGAGCGGACTGCTTTTAACAGACTTTCCTCAAAGGTTCGTCCAATACTCATCACCTCTCCGGTTGCTTTCATCTGAGTGCCCAGCTTTTGATTGGCATCTGCAAATTTATCAAAAGGAAAACGCGGCATCTTCGTTACCACATAATCTAAAGCCGGTTCAAAGGAAGCCGGTGTGTTTACAAGAGGGATCTCGTCCAGAGTCATGCCTACGCTGATCTTTGCAGATACCCGGGCAATGGGATATCCGCTTGCTTTTGACGCCAGTGCAGAAGAACGGGAAACACGGGGGTTTACTTCAATGACGTAGTACTGGAAGGAATGCGGATCCAAAGCAAACTGTACATTGCATCCCCCTTCCACCCGAAGAGCCCGGATCAGTCTCAGCGCGCTGTCCCGCAGCATATGGTATTCTTTGTTTGTCAGAGTCTGGGAAGGGCAGACTACAATGGAATCGCCTGTATGGATTCCCACAGGATCCAGATTTTCCATATTGCACACTGTAATGGCTGTGTCATTAGAGTCACGGATGACTTCATACTCAATTTCTTTAAATCCTTTAATGCTTTTTTCTACCAGTACCTGATGAACCGGAGACAAGGCCAGGGCATTATGGATAAGTCCAAGAAACTCCTGTTCATTGTCTGCAAACCCTCCGCCTGTTCCGCCCAGGGTAAAAGCCGGCCGCAGAACTATCGGATAGCCAATGGTCTTTGCCGCCTGAAGAGCTTCTTCTGCAGTATTGGCAACAAGGGACGGCAGTACCGGTTCTCCTAATTTTTCACATAATTCTTTAAACAGCTCCCTGTCTTCTGCCTGCCGTATGCTTTCACTTCTCGTCCCAAGCAGTTCTGTCTGGCATTCTTTCAAAACTCCTTTTTTCTCAAGCTGCATTGCAAGGTTCAATCCTGTCTGCCCTCCGATTCCGGGTACAATGGCGTCAGGACGCTCATGGCGGACAATTTTTGCCATATATTCCAGGGTAAGAGGCTCCATATAGACTTTATCTGCAATGGCAGGATCTGTCATTATGGTAGCCGGATTGGAATTGCACAGAATCACTTCATACCCCTCTTCTTTCAGCGCAAGACATGCCTGTGTTCCTGCATAATCAAATTCCGCCGCCTGTCCGATTACGATAGGCCCAGAACCTATAACTAATATTTTCTTTATATCAGTTCGCTTTGCCATGTTTGTTTTCCTCCATCATCTGTATAAATTGGTCAAACAAATACCCGCTGTCCTGAGGTCCGGGGGCGCTTTCCGGATGATACTGAACACTGAAAACCTGATCTTTTCTGCAGGCAAGCCCTTCTACTGTATGATCCAGCAGATTGATATGGGTCATCTCCAGATCAGTATTCTTCAGGCTGGCACAATCTACGGCATAAGAATGATTCTGGGACGTAATTTCTATTTTTCCGGTTTTCAGATTTTTTACAGGATGATTTCCTCCCCGATGTCCGAATTTCAGCTTATAAGTCCCGGCGCCATAGGCAAGCGCGATCATCTGGTGTCCAAGGCAGATTCCAAACATTGGGAAGTTTCCTCTTAATTTCCGCACCAGTTCCAGAACCGGCTTTACATCCTTCGGATTGCCCGGTCCATTAGACAAAAAGACACCGTCGGGATTTTGTTTTTGAATTTCTTCATAAGAAGTGTTCCATGGATATACCATGACGCTGCAGCCTCTCGCATTTAAGCTTCGTATAATATTTTCTTTTATTCCACAGTCAATGGCCGCCACAAGATAGTTTTCCTG
>URWL01000444.1 GCA_900551465.1 uncultured Blautia sp.
TTCCGATACCATCTTTGTCAGAAACAGACGGCTGTGCCATTTCACACAATCCCAAAGCTGTCACCACTCCAAATATACCAAAGACCACATCCAGACTATAGGCTTTCCGATAGCCCAGCATAAGGGAAAAACCTGCCAGAAGTGTGGAACAGGCTGTCCCAATCCGGTAGATCATCATTTCTGTGGCAGAAAAACGGTTATATTCTGATTCCTTCCCATAAGCTTTCAGGCTTTCATAAGCCAGCGCCTCTCTTGTCCCTGATGCCAGATTGTAGCTTAGCGCACTGATTCCTACTGCAATGGCAATACTCCAGAAGGATCGGGAAAAGATCATCACCAGCGCAGACAGCAGAGACATGATCCTGCTCAGTACCATAACCTTTTTCCTTCCAATGACATCTGCCATAACGCCTGATGGAATCTCACCGGTTAAACTTACCACATGAAAAATTGCTTCCAGTATTCCAATCTGTCCGATGGAATATCCTCTCTGAGCCAGAAGCGCCACCCAGGCAGCATTTCCCAGCGCAAAGGATTCAAAAACCGCTGCCAGGTACAGTTTTCTTATTTGTCTTTTATACATAAAAAAAATCTCCTATTCTGTAAAATAAACACATGAATAAGAGATAGTAAACGTCTTTATAAAACTGCCGGATCTGCCTGAACCAGATCAGCAATTCCTAAAAAAGAGCGCACTATCCCTGTAAGCGTAAAAACTGCATCCATTTACAAGCTGAAGATTACATGTTTTCCACTTCATCCGTACTGCGCTCCTTTCTGATTTTCTTTAAATATTTCTGTGTCTATATGAGATTCACGTCCCAACACGATTCACATTACGATTATTTTAACACAGCATATTTATGATTACAATGTTTTATAATCTTTTTAAGATTGAGTTTCTTTTATAGGAATTAAAATCTGTAGTGTAAAAATACGATTTGATGTATTTACCGTTATCGTTCCGCCGTATTTTTCTGCCATATATCGAATACTTTTCATTCCAAATCCATGCTCCTGCGGATTTCCTTTGGTTGTTAATGGCAATCCTTGTTCAAAGTGAAGCGAGGTCTCAAAATAATTCTCAATTTGTATGACCAGGATATTGTTCTGCGTGATCATTTTCAAACTGATTATTCTTTTTTCCGAATCTGCCACCTGCATTACAGCTGTTATCGCATTATCCAGTGCATTTCCGAAAACAGCATATATATCCTCCAAACGCATAAAACCGAGTTTTGATCCATCTGCCATACAAGTCCACTGAATATTGTTATTCTTACAAAACAGACATTTATCCATGAGAATAACATCCAATGCCTTATTTCCTGTATTAACCGCTGTATCATAAAGCATCACATCATGTTCCAGTTCTTTTAGATAAGCTTCTTTTTCCTCCTCATCAGTCATTCGTCTCAATGCCCTAAGCTGGTGCTTCAGATCATGACATTTCCGATTAATATTATCAATCAGTTCCTGTTTGATAACATATTGTTCTTTCTGTAGATTCCATGCATTATTAATACCATCCAGTTCTGATTTTAAAATCATTTTTTCTTTCTGATTCACCTGAACCCACAAAACATAAAAGCAGCATAAGCCATCAATAATGCGATAAAATACTCTGCTGCCAACGGATGCCTGAAAAATTTCCAATCCAGAAGTCTCCAATACACTTAAAATCCAGACGATCATAAAAATAGTCACCATAGGAAACATTGACTCAAACGTAAGCTGTATTTCTCCCTGTTCATGAATCTTTTTTGCAAATATGTGATAAAACAACACATAAACACCCGCATAAATCAGTAACTGAATAATAATCCCCCGACCGCCCAGCCTTATATATATTTCATTTATATCAAAAGCCACATGCTGCATGGCACATGCAAAAACCGCACAATACACCCCTTGCAGCCAGGTCATATCCAAACAACAGTGTATCAGCAAAAGACAGCCCAACAAAAATGTAGCCCAGTAAATAAGGACCCCTATAGAAAACCCCTGCATTTCCAATATACTGTTAACCAGATAGGAAATTATCATAAACAAACCCGCAC
>URWL01000445.1 GCA_900551465.1 uncultured Blautia sp.
TTGAAGTACTGAACGAGCCAATTACAGAAAGGGCATGGAAGTTATTTGATGTTCCCAACCGCTATCCGGCAAAGGATCTGAAAATGGCAGAGGATTCAGGCCCCAATACTCTGGAATTTCTAAGAGAGTTTTATCTGAACGCATATGACCGGATGCGGAAATATCTTCCGGAAGAAAAATACGTGGTGATCCATGATGGATTTGAACTGCTGTCCTGGAAAGATTTTATGCAGGAGGAGAAATATGTCAATGTGGTTCTGGATACCCATCAGTATCTGATGATGGCTGAGTCTGACGGATGCCCGCAGGAGCTGGATTCCTATCTGTCTTATATCAGGGATCACTATGAAAAAGAAATCAGGGAAATGGAAGCTTATTTCCCTGTGATCTGCGGTGAGTGGTGTCTTTTTAATTCCCTTGTCTGCGGATGTGATACAAAAGGCGGACAGAGTGTGCTCAATGGAATGGAAGGCAGTGGTAAAGAAGCTTTTAGTGACAAAGAAAAAAGAGAAATCTATCTTGCGCTGGCAGAAGCCCAGCTGAATGCCTGGAACCAGGGCAGCGGTTATTTCTACTGGAGTTATAAACTTCTGACAGATACAGTTAATGAACAGGGCTGGATTGGATGGGACAGCTGGGATTTTGGAAGGTGTATGGATTTTGGGTGGTTCCCGGAACAGTAAAACAAAAATGGAGCCGTATGATTTACGGCTCCATGAATTTTTTTAATTCTTCCATAAAGGTGCTGACATCTTTAAATTCTCTGTAAACGGAGGCAAAGCGTACATATGCAACTGCATCCAGGGACTGGAGGTGTTCCATAACAATTTCGCCGATCTGGCTGCTGGAGATTTCACGGTCAGCCCGGTCAAAAATTTCACCTTCAATGGAATCCATGGTCTCTTCGATCTTTTCTACAGGAATCGGGCGTTTATAACAGGCGCGGAGGATACCATCCTGAATCTTGCTTCGGCTGTATGGTTCACGGTTCTGGTCTTTTTTTATAACACTTAAAGGAATGGTCTCTACTTTTTCATAGGTGGTGAATCGTTTTCCGCAGGATTCACACATCCTTCTTCTTCTGATGGAATTGGTATCTTCAACAGGCCGTGAATCTACGACTCTGGTATTATCCTCTCCGCAAAACGGGCATCTCATGGTGTTTTCCCCTTTCTCCCATATTTATGTGCACATTATACTATAATTATACTTTTTATGTCAACAAATGAGAATGCATATTCAATGATTTTTTTACATATAATTGAGAAAAAATAGGTGCTCTCATGCGTTTATGTGAACTGAAACAAAAGGAAATTATCAATACCTGTACCTGCCGGTGTCTGGGATCTCCAATGGATATAGAGTTCGACTGTGCCACAGGAAGGATCACTGCGCTGATCGTTCCGGGGCCGGGCAGATTCTGCAGCTTTTTTGGCAGGGAAAGTGAATATGTGATCCCCTGGAACTGTATCTGTCAGATAGGAGACGACATTATCCTGGTAGAGATCAAGGAAGAAAAATGTCTGCATAAAGACCGCCAGAGTTAAATTGTCAAGGGCTGATATTTTTTATATTTTTCTGAAAAAAGTATATTTCTTCTTCTCTTTGAGAAAGCTTTTTAATAAGCAAAAGAGAGAAGGAGGATATTTCGATGGCGCTTAATAAGGTTGAAATCTGTGGGGTTAATACTTCAGATCTTCCGGTGTTGAAGCCAGAAGAAAAGGAGGAATTATTTCGTAGGATCAAGGCAGGGGACAAGGAGGCACGGGAACGTTATATCAAAGGGAATTTACGGCTTGTATTAAGCATTATCAGACGCTTTCAGAACAGCAATGAAAATGCTGACGATTTATTTCAGATTGGCTGTATCGGCCTGATGAAGGCAATTGATAACTTTGATACTACGCTGCAGGTGAAATTTTCTACCTATGCGGTGCCAATGATCATTGGAGAAATCCGAAGATATCTTCGGGACAACAACAGTATCCGGGTCAGCCGGTCTTTACGGGATATTGCATATAAAGCAATCTATACAAGAGAAAGCTACACAAAGGAAC
>URWL01000446.1 GCA_900551465.1 uncultured Blautia sp.
ACATCTACCCGGTCCGTATTCTGCAAAGTAAAAAGCTCCATTCCCTGAGTAGCAGACGCACCTTCTACTACAGTCTTTTTTGTAATCACGCCGTTAAAATCTGCTTTGATCCCCTTCTTTGCAGTTTCCACAAGCTCCTGAGCAGTCATCTGATCCAGTTCAGACAGATTGGTGGTGATCTCCATCCGTTCTTTTTCTTCCTCTGTCACTGCATTGGGATCTGCCTCTGCGATAGCTTCCTGTGAAGCAAGCTCCGACTGCAGTTCCGCCAGGTCGCTGCTTGCCTGCTCCAGTGCCGCTTCGATCCCTGAAGTGTCCGGAGCTGATGATGTAGAACCTCCTGATACCGGAGAATCTCCAAAATCCGGCATGGATCCGTCTGTAACCAGATCAGAAGCACCTGTAAAGTCAGAAAGAAGAGGCGCAGGAGGCATCTGAGCTTTTTGGTCTTCATATGCCGCCTGGGCATTCTGCCATTCAATCTGAGCAGCACTTCTGTCTGCCTCTGCCTGTGTAAGAGCTGCTGTATTTTCCTGGCTCTGGTCATATGACCATTCTGTAAAGGCCATCTGATATGTATTTTCTGCTGTATTATAGGCTGTCAGCGCCTGGCTTGCTGCTGTGTTCAATTCATTCAGACGGTTCTGATATGCCGGAAGCGTATCATTTTCATAAATTCTGACCGCCTCCTCATACTGTCTCTGAATTGCAGCCTGCTGCTGTTCCTGGGCTCTCCTGGCCTCTTCAGCCTGTCTCTGCGCCTCTGCCGCAGCTCTTCTGGAAGCATCTGCTGTCACCTGAGAAAGCTGTGCTTTCAAGCCTGCCACATAATTCTTCTGATTTTCTACTTTCTGCTTTAATGATGCTGCATTTCCCTGGGCTTCTTTTTGTTTTTTAACTGCTTTATCCGATTTGTTTAATGTATTTTCCATATCCAGTTTCCCGGATTTCAGATTCAGCTCAGCTTTTTTCTGTTCCCGTTCCAGATCTTTTACATTAAACTCCACCAGCTTGGTTCCTGCTTTAACTGTCTGTCCTTCTTCAAAAGACACAGTATCTACTCTGGCGTTAGCAGGAGAAAAATATGTTTTTTCCTCCTCACTTACAACCGTTCCGCTGGCCTCCACAGTCTGCTGCACATCTCCGGTTACCGCCTGCACCACTTCCACTTTAGGAACTACATCTGCCTGCTTTCCGGCATTTCCAAAAACCGCGATCCCTCCTCCAATGACTACCGCAGCTGCTCCTATTCCGATGATCAGCTTCTTTTTTGGTTTTTTCATAATACTTCCTCCTGCTCAAAGCTCTCGTTGATGGTATCTGACTCAATCTTTCCATCCATGATCCTGACAACGCGTCTGGCCTGTGCCGCTATCCCGTTGTCATGTGTGATAAGGATCACTGTTTTTCCCGACCGATGCATTTTTTTCAGGATTTCCAATATTTCTTTACTGGACGCCGAATCCAGATTTCCTGTCGGTTCATCGGCCAGGATCACCGGAGGCTCCGCTGCAATGGCTCTGGCAATGGCCACTCTCTGCTGCTGACCGCCGGACATTTCATTGGGTTTATGGTGCATCCGTTTCTCCAGCCCTACCAGCTTCAAAGATTCCACTGCCAGTTTATGCCTTGTTTTCCGGTCAATCCCCCGATAGATCAGAGGAAGCTCCACATTTTCAATTGCATTCAGATTTGCAATCAGGTTAAATCCCTGAAAAATAAATCCGATCTCGCGGTTCCGCACCACAGACAGCTGATTGTCCTTCATGGTTGATACATCTGTTCCGTTAAGAAAATATCTTCCGGACGTAGGCACATCCAGACACCCCAGCATATTCATAAACGTAGATTTTCCGGATCCGGACTGCCCGATGATGGCTACAAATTCTCCTTTTTCTATTTCAAGGTTCACATGGTCCAAAGCCCGGACCTCATTTTCTCCTGGATTATAGATCTTGCACAGATCCTCCACTTTGATCAGTGTATCACTCATGCTTGCTCCTTCTGCTGTCTGCTTCATTTTATCCTATACCAGATGCCTCAAATAC
>URWL01000447.1 GCA_900551465.1 uncultured Blautia sp.
CCAGCACCTACAATCGACAGCTTGGCAATATTTCTCTCAGAATGAAGCTCCTTATATCCAAGTCTTGCCTGATGTTCTTCCAGAACTGCCACCGCATCATCCAGATCCTTACCATCTACGGTAAAGGAAATATCTTTTGTTCCTGCACGTCCGATAGACTGCAGGATTACATCCACATTGATGTTTCTCTTTGCAAGAACATCAAAAAGCTTAAATGCCATTCCCGGAATATCCTTAAGTCCGATCACCGCAATTCTTACTGCATCTGTATCCAGCGCCACACCGCTGATCAGCATTCTTTCCACTGTTACTTCCTCCTTTACAACAGTTCCTTCACTTGTATTCAGACTGGAGCGCACAACAAGAGGCACTCCATATTTTTTTGCCATTTCCACAGAACGGTTATGAAGCACACCTGCTCCCAGCGTTGCCAGATCCAGCATCTCATCATAGGTGATTTCCTTCAGCTTGCGGGCTGTAGGAACTTTGCGTGGATCTGCGGTATAAACGCCGTCTACATCTGTATAGATTTCACAGGCATCCGCATGAAGAGCTGCCGCCAGAGCAACTGCCGTAGTATCAGATCCGCCTCTGCCAAGTGTAGTATAATCATCATATTTGTTAATTCCCTGAAAACCGGTAACTACAACAATCTTACGGCTGTCCAGTTCCCTTTTAATACGTTCTGTATCAATTCTTTTTAAACGGGCATTGCCATGAACGCTTGTAGTATGCATAGCAACCTGAAATGCATTAAGAGATACAGCCGGAACGCCCAGACTGTCCATAGCCATGCTCATAAGAGCCACAGACATCTGTTCACCTATGGTAAACAGCATATCCATCTCCCTTTTCGGCGGCTTCTCATTGATGTTTGCAGCCATAGATATCAGCTCGTCTGTATACTTTCCCATTGCAGAAAGTACAACCACCACATCATTTCCTTTTTTATAATCTTCTATACATCTGCGGGCAACATTAAAGATACGCTCCTTGTTGGCCACAGAAGTTCCTCCGAATTTCTTTACAATTAACATAATTCTCCTCCGAAAAGATATTTCATCATATCCCAGCCGTGATTGACTGTCTTTCCACTGTCTGCAGCTTCTTTTTCATTATAATGCCAGTCGTGCTGTTCCGGTGCGGTACTGTCATACAAAAGATAGGGAACCGGCTCCGCTACATGAGTTCGCACCTTTACAGGTGTAGGGTGATCCGGAAGGATCAGCATTCGATAATCCTCACCTGCCGCATCCAGTCCTTCTTTTACCAGTCGTATCAGTCTCTGGTCAAGGTACTCAATTGCCTGGATCTTACGTTCCACACTTCCCTGATGCCCCATTTCATCCGGAGCCTCTACATGGATATAGGCAAAATCATATCCCTTTTTTGTCAGTGCATCCACCGCTGCCCGGGCTTTTCCTTCATAGTTTGTATGAAGACCGCCGTTAGCTCCTTCCACGACGATGCGGTCCATCTCAGCGCCTACGGCAATTCCCTTCAAAAGATCTACTGCAGAGATCATAACACCTTTTTTATGATGAATTGCCTCAAAAGAAGTAAGGATCGGTTTTGTTCCTGCCCCCCAGAACCAGAGACTGTTGGCAGGATTCAGACCCTGTTCTTTTCTTTTTTTGTTCAACGGGTGCTCTTTCAGAATCTCATAACTTCTCTTCTGCATATAGAGAAGCCGTTCCTCATCTGGAAGATAGGAACCGATCTTCTGCGTCAGCACATCATGAGGCGGTGTCAATTCCAGCACTTTTCCGTTGTTCCACACAAGGCAGTGGCGATAGCTGGTTCCTGTATAAAAATGATAATTTTCATTTTCCAGCTCTCTGCACACATCCTTTAAAAGAATATCTGCATCTTCTGTACTTATTTCACCTGAGCTGTGGTCCAGGATTCTCTGCTCTTCGTAAGGTATATCCTCTTCCGTCAATGTTACAAGATTACAGCGATACACCACATCACTGTTTTTCATATCCACGCCAATGCTCAAAGCCTCCAGCGGCGATCTTCCTGTGTAATATTTCCTG
>URWL01000448.1 GCA_900551465.1 uncultured Blautia sp.
AAACAGTACTGCTCCCTGATCATTTTTCTTTCTTCCTCCAAGTACCATGTGATATTGGTCATGTTCTTTCCATACCTTTGGATCCCGAATATGGCAGGTATAGTCTTCCGGATACTGGGAGGCAGGGATCACCTCCTCCTTCACGCCGAAACGGATCCCGTCTGTGCTCTCCACATGAATGGTACTGGTGATGCGTCCATTATTAATGTAATCATAATCTCCGTCCAGCTTTACATTCCCGGTATAAAAAAGATGCATGGTATCTTTCTCTGCCAGAGCAGAGCCGGAATAAACACCGTGACAGTCCATCGGGCTGTCCGGATAAAGGGGCACTCCCTCATATCTCCAGCTTACAAGATCCTCACTGGAATAATGTCCCCAGAATTTCAGTCCTCCCTTTACCTCAAAAGGAGAATACTGAAAGAACACATGATATCTTCCCTTATAATAACACAGTCCGTTCGGATCGTTCAGCCAGCCGGCCGGAGGCATCAGATGATGGGTCAGCCGGTGAGGAAAAAGATCTCTCTCCATAAATTTTGTTTCTTCGATCTTTCTAATCTCTTCTGCAAGAACCTTTGTCAGTGTACTCATTATTTTATCAGCTCCAGTACATGATCTTTGTAATCTGCTTTTCCTGTTTTCAGGACTTTTACGTCCTGATATTCGTCTGTATTGGTTACGATCAGAGGAGTTGTTACATCGTAGCCTTCCTCTTTGATCCTGTCCATATCAAAGGTGATCAGAAGCTGTCCTGCTTTTACATGATCACCTTCACTTACATGAGTTTCATAATATTTGCCGCCAAGCTCTACCGTATTTACACCAATGTGGATCAGAAGCTCCGCACCGTTGTCTGCTTTCAGCCCAATGGCATGTTTTGTATCAAAAACAGTTTCTACCACCGCATTACAGGGTGCTTTTACCTGACCCTTTTCCGGAATCACAGCAACTCCTTTTCCAAGGACTTCTGCTGCAAAGGTTTCATCCTTTACCTGAGCCATAGGAATTGCTGTGCCTTCCAGAGGGCTGAAAAGAAGGGGGGATTCCGATTCACTGTCTGATTTTGTTATGATTTCTGCTGTTTCTTTTTTCTGTTCTTTTTCTTCATCTTTATATCCAAACATCCAGGTAAGTGCAAATGACACACCTACGGAAACTGCCATCATAAGAAGATATGCCACCGGCTGGTTCAGGCAAAGCAGAATACCAAAAATTCCTGTTACACCGGTTCCTGTTGCGCCAAGTCCGGTAATGGAAGCTGCCAGCGCGCCGCAGGCGCCGCCGATACATGCGGTAATAAAAGGTTTCCCGAAACGAAGATTGACACCGAAGATCGCCGGCTCAGTAATTCCCATGCAGGCGCTTAATGCTGAAGGAACTGCCATAGATTTAATCTTCTGATCTTTTGTTTTAAGGGCAACTGCAAGAGCTGCGCCGCCCTGGGCCAGATTTGCTGCAGATGCCAGAGGAAGCCAGAATGTCATTCCAAATTTGGCAATCTGTCCCAGATCGATGATCGTGTACATGTGATGGACACCGGCTACTACTGTTGGCGCATAAAAAGCTCCCATGATAAAGCTTCCAATTCCGAAAGGCAGAGCGATCAGCCACTGTACGCCGTCCAGAAGTCCATTCTCAACTGTTACAAATACCGGTCCGATAATAGAAAGTGTTAAGTAACCTGTCACAAAAACACTGACAAGAGGTGTCACAAAAAGATCCAGCATAGCAGGAACTACTTTATGAAGACGTTTTTCAATCTGCGCCAGCACCCACACAGCGATCACTACCGGGATCACGTGCCCCTGATAGCCTACCATATCAATGGAATAAAGCCCGAACCATACTTTCTGGGTAGCCTGTACTCCTTCTGTTGCAACTGTCCATGCATTCTGCAGATTGGGATGGATCATAATCATACCGATTACTGCTGCCAGGTAGGGATTCGCTCCAAAAACCTTACCTGCACTGTATGCAATAAGGATTGGCAGGAATGTATAGGCGGTGTTGCTGAAAATCTGCGCAAACGTATAAAT
>URWL01000449.1 GCA_900551465.1 uncultured Blautia sp.
GTCCTGGAAGTTGGCAAGAAGCTGCTTGGTATCTTTTGGCAGGCAGTATCCGCCATAGCCAAAGGACGGATTATTGTAGTGAGTGCCGATACGGGGATCGAGGCATACGCCGTTGATAATCTCCTGGGTGTTCAGACCTTTGGATTCCGCGTAGGTATCCAGCTCGTTGAAGTAGGAAACGCGGAGAGCCAGATAAGTATTGGCAAACAGCTTTACAGCCTCAGCTTCTGTAAATCCCATAAACAGAGTATCAATGTTTTCTTTAATGGCGCCCTGCTGAAGAAGAGCGGCAAAGATGTGAGCCTTATCTGCGGACTTTTCATCACAGGAAACAATAATACGGGACGGATAAAGATTGTCGTATAAAGCCTTGGATTCACGAAGGAATTCCGGGCTGAAGATAATATTCTCGGTATTATATTTTTTTCTTACAGAAGCAGTATAGCCAACCGGAATGGTGGATTTAATGATCATCATGGCATCTGGGTTTACCTTCTGGACAAGCTCGATCACAGCTTCTACAGCGGAAGTATCGAAATAGTTTTTCTTGCTGTCATAGTTGGTAGGAGCAGCAATGACAACGAAGTCTGCATTTTTATAAGCGGCTTCACCATCAAGAGTAGCTGTAAGATCCAGTTCTTTTTCTGCCAGGTATTTTTCGATATATTCGTCCTGGATAGGGGATTTTCTGTTGTTGATGAGATCTACTTTCTCTGGGACGATATCTACGGCTGTTACATGGTTGTGCTGTGCCAGAAGGGTGGCAATGGACAGACCGACATAGCCGGTACCTGCTACAGCAATATTGTATTTTTTGTCCAGGGCAGCTGTGGATGGGACTTCTTTTTCTTCTTCTGTAAAAAGATCTATCACCTCAAACCCCAGAACTTCTCCAAGCTTCTGGAGCTGATCTATGGAAGGTGTATAATCAGACTTTTCCAGTCTTCCGATCATAGCGCGGTTGATGCCGGTTGCTTCTGCCAGCTGTACCTGGGTAAGTCCTTTGGCTTTTCTTTCGCGAATAACCGTATCCACCAGTTTACTTATAGATAGTTTTTTCATTTGTCCTCCTGATATGATTCTAAATATTATTTGAATAAGTTGAAATCGATGTTATGTGACTGATAGTAGCATAATAATATTAAAGTGTCAATAAACAGTCGGAAAAAACATATAAACAGTGTTTTCATGTGCAAAAACCAGTTTTAAACAACATTTCTTGCAATTTGGAATAGAAATGAATGATTGAGAATCAGGGCATTCTATGATAAACTAAGAAAAAGGTCTTTTGTGGCAGCAGGAGGAACACTTTATGTTATTTTACGGTCTGAGAAAGTTCGCCCGGGAACTGGGGCTGGAAGTACAGAGCGGCGTGGCCTGTGGTATTTATAAGGGATATGCAGTCAGTATGTGGGATAATGCCAGATACAAAATTTTTAGTATTTCAGCAAAATTTGATGATGATCTTGGCGAAAAAATGCAAATGGAACTCATTGAGTTAGAATCTAAGTACCGGAGATCGATTTATATCAGATTTTGGGAGGGTGCCCTGATAGCGAAGTTCTTTACTTATCCGGAAACTATGAAACAGTTTCGAGCCTGTTTTTTTGACGTTCTTTCTATTTTAAACCAGTATGATATTCCGGATGCGGATATTTGTCCCAGATGTGGACTTCCTATGTATGGTCAGGGCGTCTGGTCTATATATCAGATGTCTGCGCTGCAGAGTGGTATCTATGCTCACGAAAATTGCATGGCAGAGCTGGAACTGGAAATAAAGCGCCAGATGAAAAGAAAACAAAGGCATCGTTCTTCAAAAAGCGGCAGGCCAAATCTCGTCGAGGAGCAGCGGCATGCTGCGGAGGGCTGATCGTAAAAATAGGATACGATATGACAGGAGGCATCCATGGAAAAAAACGCAGCCTTACGATCGTCACCATGACGATAATGTCTATTGTTCTGGGAATTTTTGGATTCTTTATTATTCAGAATGCAATCGAAATAAATCACTTGCAGATGATTCCGGAAGGTATATCAG
>URWL01000450.1 GCA_900551465.1 uncultured Blautia sp.
GACTACGATCATTCCCATCTGCCTCCGCCTGGTCTCCTCTATAAGAAAATGCCATATCTGGCTTTGTGTAATAAGATCCAGCATGGTGCTGATCTCATCTGCCAGAAGAAATCTGGTTCTTTTTCCCATAGCTCTTGCAATACAGAAACGCTGCATTTCACCACCGGAAATCTCTACTGGAAAACGGTTCATCCAGTCTTTTTCAATTCCCAGACGTTCCACCAGAGCAGGATCCACCTGATCTCCTTCTTCCAGTACCGACTTCATCCGCAGTCTTGGATTTACTGCCTGCTCCGGATGCTGCCAGATCAGCTGAACAGGACAATATGAACCATACTGATCCAGCGTTTTTCCGTCCAGAAGAATCTCACCTCTGTCCGGCTTCTCATATCCGGATAAAATCTTACATAAGGTTGTTTTTCCGAAACCGCTTGGCGCCGCCAGCCCCACTCTTTCTGAGCTGTCTGCTTTCAGACTGAAATCCTTCAGGATCTCTCTTCCATTTTCCCCATAACGAAAAGAAATATTTTTTGCTTCAAGAATCATATACACACCTCACATATCCGCCGTTGACCTCACGGTAGGGAATCTCTCCATGGCATTTTTCGGAACACCTGCTGCATCGGGGTGCAAACGGACATCCGGAAGGCATATCCTTTACATACGGCTGCACACCATCGATATACTGAAATCCGTTTTTTGGAATCGCTCTCCACAATGCTTTTGTATAAGGATGACGAAGCGTTTCCTCTTTACAAAAATCCTCTGCCTTTGCATCTTCCAACGTATATCCGGCATAAAATACCAAAACCCTGTCTGCCGTCTCCAGCGCCAGTTCCAGATCATGGGTGATGATCAGCACTCCAGCTCCCATATCTGCCAGCTCCCGGAAATGCTCCATAGCTCTTTTCGCAGCCTTCTGATGCAGTCCCGGAGTCGGCTCGTCTGCAATCACCAGTCTGGGATCCTCGATCATTGCCGTGGAGATCATCACTCTTCTTGTCATTCCCCCGGACAATTCAAATGGATACTGCTCCTGTACCTCCTTTGCCAGACTGTATCGGCTGAAAATCCCGTCCAGCTTCTTCTGACGTACCGGATCTTTTTTTCCCTTACAGATCTGTGTCCCCACTTTCATCAGAGGATCCAGATACGAAGTGCTCTGGGGCACCATTACAATCTCTTTACCACGGAGCTTACGGACTCTTTTTTCCGTCAAAGGCTCTCCCCGATACAGAATTTCTCCTCCCATAGACGCATTATAAGGAAGTATCCCCATCACTCCGTGAGCCAGGAGGCTTTTTCCGGAACCGGAAGAGCCTACTACTGCCACCATCTCCCCCTCGTGGACAGACAGACTCAGATCCCGGATCACCGGAAGCTCTTCCTGCCGCATTCCCTTCTGATACTGGCAAAAAGAAATATTCATGTTTTTTATCTCAAGTATTTTCTTTCTTTCCATTTTTATCTCCTATTTATGGGCGCTTGCCGGATCCACTAATTTACGCAGATTTTCTCCAACCGCATAAAAACATACCACCGTAAGCACAAGCATCAGCCCTGGAAAAAGAGCCAGCCACCATTTTCCTGTAATCATATACTTCATTGCTTCCGAAAGAATAATGCCTATGGCAGGCTGCTCATTAGAAAGTCCAAATCCCAGGAAGGTAATTCCCGATTCATGAAGGATCGCATGAGGAAACAGCAGAATCAGTCCTACCACAAACTGAGGAAACAGATGCGGAGCCATATGTTTCATGGCAATATAAAGATTACTCTTTCCAAGCTTGCGCGCCATTTTGATATACTGCTGTTCCTTCAGCTGAAGCACCTCTCCGCGGATCAGTCTGGCAAGAGAAGTCCAGTGTGTCAGCGCCACGCCAAGGATTACCCCTTTCAGCCCCCGTCCGCAGGCAACGCACACAAGGATCAGAAGCAGCATATGCGGGATTCCCATTACAAGATCGATAAACCAGGTCACCATGGCATCTGCTGCTTTTCCCATTGTGGCAGACACCACTCCAAGTATAAAAGC
>URWL01000451.1 GCA_900551465.1 uncultured Blautia sp.
TGTCTTGTATTATAAGGACTGTTTATAAAATCTTCACTTTTTACCACATTAAAATAAACAAGATAGCCTATCATAGCTGCAAAAACTGCCACAAAAAACCAGGAAACATAAGTATATTCTTTGTTTCTTGCCCGTCTGCGTTTAGATCTCTCTTGCTCTTCGCGCTTCCTCTCTCGCTCGTATTCTCTGCGCTGCTTCTTTTCTACGTCTCTCAAATTCCTCGTCCTCATCTTCTCTTAATATATACAGACCCTGGATAATGGCAAGCATCAGTATTGTACTCATAACAGAACTTCCTCCATAGCTTACCAGCGGCAGGGTAACACCTGTCATAGGAATAAATTTTGTTGCTCCTCCAATAGTCAGGATCACCTGAAATGCATATTCCGTTCCTAACCCAAGGGCAATAAGTTTATAGAAAGGATTTTTGATCCGGATGGCGATATTGACGATCATCAGGAAAAAGCTCATGCATACCAGGATAAGGCAGATGGCAAAAATTCCTCCCAGCTCCTCACAGATGGCACTGAAGATAAAATCATTTTTGACAACAGGAATAGAGCCCGGCGATCCCTGGCAAAGTCCCATTCCAAACCATCCTCCGGTGCCAATTGCAAATAAGGACTGAACAATCTGATAGCCCTCATTCTGGTAAACTGCCATAGGGTTTTTCCAGGCGCTTACCCTCTGACGTACATGGCCAAACAGGAAATAAGCGATCACTGCGCCTGTACTTCCTCCTGCAATTCCCAGCCCCAGATAAGCAGCTTTTTTGGTAGACACATAGATCATTACCAGATAAGCAGCAAAAAAGATGACTGCGCTTCCCAAATCCCTGGACAATACCAGTATCACCACATGGAGCCCTGCAATAATCGTTGCTTTCACAACTGTTGGAAAACTGGTGTCACGAGACAGAATTGAAGCCATAAAGAACACAAATGTGATCTTTATCACTTCAGATGGCTGGACTCCCATAAGAGAAAGTTTGGCGCCATAGCTTGTCCGTGCCAAAAGGAATACTGCCGCCAAAAGGATGATTCCTACGCCTGCGTACAGCCAGGTCAGCCTTCTAAGAAACCGCATCTTCCGTATCATAACCGGTATGATCAGCGCGATTCCGCTGGCAGCTGCCGCAATGACCAGCTGCTTTGTTGCTGTGGTAATATCCAGCCTGCACAGCATGATAAAGCCAACGCTGAGCAGCATACACATATTATTCAGAAGCAGCAAAGATGCCTTTTTATAAAAAATCCGGTACAATATCTGCACTGCTGCAAAAAACACCAGCATTTCGATATAAAAGATGATCACATTAAAATCAAAGGTTTTTAGATAGATCACCAGAAACGCAGTAAAATCCATAAAGAAAATCAGAATCAGCTGCTGACGCAGCAGACTGTTTTTTTCTTCCTCATCCTGCTGACGTACTGTGTAAAAACAGTGGAAGGTATAAACAACCATCAGTGTTAATATCAGATACTTTGATAATTCAACAATAACATTAATCATATGCCCTTATTCGGCTCCTCTTTTAAAATGTCCCTTTGTAAACTCTCTGGAGGGTGCAGACTGTCCCCGGAGATACACTTCCGCAAACTCTTTCAGGATCTGCTTTGTTTCTTCTCCGGATTCCAGGGTAAAAGCAAGGCGCAGAGATTCTGCTCCGATTTTTTTAACTTTGCTGCTTTCTCTTAAAAGTCCATAAGGGATGCTGTTATAGATTATATTATAACAGTACTCTTTTCCTTTTGTAGTTCCGGTTTTCCACGGATGGCAGATGCAGGAACTGGTAAACTCCTTATCATAACGGTCTCTGAGTACCATAGTCTTCTCCTGGCCGTCACAGCGTCCTGAATTTTTCCGAACGCACTGAGCCGAGATCATAAGAGGAAGATATCCATAAATGATACATTCACTGTCCCGACTGTCTCTGTGAAAAAGCTCTTTTTCATTCAGTTCCATCGGCATCGTATTCCGAAGGATTCCCTCTTCTCTCCAGAATGCACATGCTTCATCATTCCAGGTA
>URWL01000452.1 GCA_900551465.1 uncultured Blautia sp.
AGCCATAACAGATGAAGGGGTGATCGGGTAAATAGCAGCTACATCAGAATAAGCATATGATGCATGAGCGGCTGCATGATTACCATCCATGGTTTTCATCTTTCTTGCCATAGTTTTCTTTTCCTCCTTAAAGGTATGATGAAAATTATTTCTAGACCGTTAAGCGATCTAAAATTCCGTATTTGATTATACCATATAATAGTATTATTGTCCAACTGGATTCTGATTTTTTTTGCATACAACAAAAGAGAGTTCCGCTCTTTCTGCATAAAAATATGCCATGCGCAGACCTCTCTTTTCTGTTCATTTTATATATTGTCAAAAAGTTCCTGCAGAGATCTGCGTCTCAGCATCTTCCACAGCTCCTGCTGGATATCCGCCAGTTCTCTGTGTACAACACACGGCGTCTTATCCCTGTCATCTCTCACACACTGATAATGAGGATCCATACACTCAATAATCATAAGTTCCGGATCAATGGCTGTATACACATCAAACAATGTGATCTCTTCCGTTTTTCTGTCAAGAGAATATCCCCCATGAACGCCTCTGAATCCCTTTACAAGCTTTGCCTTCTGAAGTTTTTTCAGTATCTTGTAAGCAAAGGGAGCCGTAATCTGCTCTTTTTCGCAGATTTCTCCTACACTGAGTCTCTCTTCTCCCGCCAAAGCACGGATAACCCTTACTGCATAATCACATTCTCTTGTAATCAACATATCTACTGTCCTCTCTAATGTCTCTTATGTCCTGCCTCTTATGTTCTGCCAGTTTTTTCATACAAACTGTATCTATTTTTGGTCCGTACTGCTGCCATTTATATATGGCATCTAACACTTCTGCAATTTTGATTATAACAACAGCCTTGTAAAAATACAACATTTTTTTGAATAATCGCCATTATTTTTCTGCAAATATCAACAAAAGCCCAAAAAGCAGGATCAAAATACCAAGTATACGTCTGAGCCATACGCCGACCGATGCATAGGCCGGATTTTTGATCAGACGGTCTACATAGCTATAGCCTATCCCGGCGCCTACCAAAAGCACGCTGTGTCCTAATGCATACAGTACCATCAGAAGTACTCCCCACCAGGCATTTCTTCCCAGTCTGGCTACCAGCGCCAAAAGTGCAACCATAACCGGGATTGCACAGTGAGAGGCAAAAACACCTCCGACAGCTCCGGTCAGAAATGCCCCTGCATATCCTTTTTTTGTCATATGTTCTGACATATGGATGTGAGGTATGATATTTACTACCCCAAAAACCTGCAGTGCCATAAAGATCATCAGAATTCCCATCAAAAATGTCCACCAGTGCCCTGCCTCATGGAGAAGGTGCCCGATAAAAGAGGCTGCCGAACCAAATATTCCAAAAGTCACAGCCATACCCGCTGCCATGGAAAGTGAAAGACGCACTGCCTTTTTGCGGTCAGCATTCACCGCGCCTACACATGCCAAAAGCATAGGAACAGATGCCAGTGAGCACGGGGTAAAGGAGGTTAGTATCCCTGCTGCCAGACTCAGCAGCGGAGCCGCCCAAAGGTTTTCTGTCATCAGCTCTGTAAGTGTATTTATTATTTCCGTCATGTACAACAAACTCCCTTCTTTATAATAATGAATCTGTATTTTTCTCGTTCATTTCCTTTTGAAAGATGATTATAGCAGTATCTCTTTTATTTTTCAAGAAAATAAGTCTTGCAAAATCCGCACTTTAAGGTACAATGGGAATGAGCTGCAAAAACAGCATTATATAAAAACAACAACGAAACCATAATGAAGAAAAGAGGTACCTTATGATTTCAGCAAATAACATCACACTGAGAGTTGGTAAAAAAGCTCTGTTTGAAGATGTAAACATCAAATTTACAGAGGGCAACTGCTACGGTCTCATCGGAGCTAACGGAGCCGGAAAATCCACCTTCCTTAAAATCCTTTCCGGTCAGCTTGAACCCACCAACGGAGATATTGTCATTACTCCGGGTCAGAGACTTTCTTTCCTGCAGCAGGATCATTTCAAATATG
>URWL01000453.1 GCA_900551465.1 uncultured Blautia sp.
TCGTTAATCAATATCCGCATCAGCCAGGTTTTTGCATACTTCTCCTGTCTTAACGTATCTATCTTCTGAAATGCCTTTACAATAGCTTCCTGAATCGCGTCCCCACAGTCCTGGTCGTTATGCAGAATTGTTTTTGCAGTAAGGTACATTTGGCGTTCTGATTCCAGAATCAGCCTGCCAAGATTTTCTTTTGTCAATTCTCTGCTCCTTTCCTTACCGGCCGGTAATGTGTTTCTGTATATTAGACGCTGCTGATTCAGAAATATCCCCGGATCCTTATGATTTTATAAAATTTGCGGAAGTGATCTCTCCCTGATTTCCAAATGAAAGTACCCGTTTTTCTGTTTTTATCTTACTGTAAGCCAGGAATCTACGTTTCCAAAATGTACTGCCTCCAGCTTGTCTACATCGATCACCTGTGCAAAGCTTTCAGAAATTTTTACAACCCCTTTTTCTTCAATCCACTGTTCTTCGCCGCCGCCAATGCCGCCGCCGGATTCATAATCCATTTTTACAACCGTACCGTCCTGATAGCGAATCTGGTCTATATGCGCTCTTCCTGTAAGATCCATACCGTAATCATCACCATTATACTCGAACCGGTTTCTTTCATCCTCGTATACCTTCATAGCTTCCTCGTAATCCAGATAAAGAGTATATTTTAAAGGAGAAATTTCCATGGCATCTACTGTAATCTCATATCCTCCAAAATCACATTTCCTGTTTACATCCAGTTTCGTCATGGACAAAATATCATCCAGTGTCCATTCAAATTTCCAGACGCCTTCCGCCACTACTTTTCCATTCTCTGCCTTATCTCCTCCCTGGGTCAGATTCTTCAGCTCCATCTGAACAGTTTTACCGCTGAGGTCATAGTCACCATTATATGACAAAGAAACTTCATAATACTGTAAGTGTGGAGAAATATCCGATATTCCCTCAGGATACGCCAGTCCGGCCCCTGCTCCACGGCTTCCCAGTTCATCCATGTCATATGTGGAGGTTCCGTCAATTTTAATATTCAGACCATCCTCAAAGGATGTGGTATCATCCATAAAAATACTGTCGTCTGTTTCTATTTTAAACAGCGCATACAGAAGATTCTGATCCTGAACTGTATTTACAAGCGTGATAGTCACTCCATTCTGTGTCTGGGACTGACCGATTCCTTTGATATATCCCTGATTTGCCAGAGACTCCTGCTGTTCTTTTGATGGATTCAGCCTTTTCTTTAACACATCGTTCCACTGAAAAAGCTCCCCTGCCACAATGGTAGTGACTGCAAGACTGCATAATATGGCCGCTGTGGCAAGTATCCGTATCATCATTTTTCTGCTGTTCTTTTTATGATGAAAGATTTTCTTATTTTCAATCTGCTCTAATGTTTCCACGAATTTCATATGAAATTCTTCCGGTACTTCCGGCGCTGCTTTTTTCCAGTTATGATCTGACATAATTGCTCCTCCTTCTACCGTAACTGCATCTTAGTTCCTGCTGCTTTTATCAAGGAACGGCTTCTCTCTTCTGTAAGCTGTTCCTTCAAAAGAGCTCTTGCCCGTGAAAGTCTGCTTTTGATGGTTCCTTCCTGCATATGCAGGATTTCTGCGATCTCCTTTTGAGAAAAGCCTTCTATAATAATACAGCGTTACCAGAATCCTCAGTTCTTCCGGAAGATTCAGAATAGCCATATACAAATGCGTATATTTTTTATTTTCTGCCGCACCTGAATTTTCCATATATTCCTCATAGGAGATCACACATTTCCTTTTGCGCAGAATCCCATTGCACTCGTTGATCAGTATCCGCGTGATCCAGGTTCGGAAAAACTGATCCTGTTTCAAAGTATGCAGTTTTTCATAAGCTTTCAGAAGCGTTTCCTGTACGGCATCTGCACAATCTGAATCATTTTTCAGAATAGACTTTGCCACATGGTACAGCATGGATTCTGACTGCCGTATCTCTCTGATAAATACATCTCTTGTCATAGTTGGTTGTCTCCTTCTGTCCGACCGGAGTAGT
>URWL01000454.1 GCA_900551465.1 uncultured Blautia sp.
ATATTTACAACGTCTCCGGCGCCCATAGTTATCAACAGATCACCCTGTGTACAATTTTCAAGTAAAAAATTTTCGATCTCATCAAAAGTAGGAAAATATTCGCAGGGAGTTCCCAGTTCTGTTATTTTTTTGCGGAGATCGTCAGAGGAAATGCCAAGGGTGTCAGTTTCTCTTGCAGCATAGATATCTGCCAGCACAACATGATCTGCCAGAGAAAGAGCCTGTGCAAACTCCGGAAGGAGCGCTTTGGTACGTGTGTATGTATGGGGCTGGAATACACACCAGGTTTTTTTGTGAGGATAGTTTTTGGCTGCATGGAGCGTTGCTTCGATCTCTGTAGGATGATGTGCATAATCATCGATAATGGTTACTCCGCCTACCTGTCCTTTGTACTGAAAGCGGCGGTCAGTTCCGGTGAAGCTGTTCAGTCCTTCTGCGATCACATCCCAGGAGAGATCCAGAAGCTGAGCTGCTGCCACTGCAGAAAGGGCGTTGGATACATTGTGGATCCCGGGAACCTGAAGGGTACAGGTGCCAAGAGGCTGTCCCTGGAAGGAAACCGTAAAGGAGCCGTGTCCAAATTCATCATAAGTGATATCGGAAGCCGTATAATCGGCATCATGTTCCAGACTGTAGGTGATCACACGACAGGAAAGCCCCTTGGTGATCTGCTGGTACTCCGGAGTATCGGCATTGATGATAAGCGCTCCGTCTTCCGGAAGAAGCTGGGCAAATTTTCGGAAAGAACGGCGGATGTCGTCAATATCCTTAAAAAAGTCCAGGTGATCGGCATCAATGTTCAGGATGATGCTGATCTTAGGGAAAAAGCTGAGGAAACTGTTGGTATATTCACATGCTTCTGTCAGGAAGGTTTCTGACTGGCCTACACGGATATTGCCGCCAATGACCGGAAGGATTCCGCCCACACTGATCGTAGGATCACAGTTTCCTTTTAAAAGGATATGTGAAAGCATGGAGGTGGTGGTTGTTTTTCCATGAGTACCGGCTACTGCGATGGGAGTGTCATAATTTTTCATGATCTGTCCCAGAAGCTCAGCTCTTGTGAGCATAGGAAGATTTAATTCCTTTGCCCTGGCAAATTCGGGATTGTCCGGATGGATAGCGGCTGTGTAGACCACTGCCTGCACATCAGAGCCAATATTAGAGCCGCGCTGTCCGTAATAGATTTTTGCGCCTTTTTCCTCCAGGGTTCTGGTAAGAGCACTTTCTTTTGCGTCAGAGCCGGAGATGGTGAATCCTTCTTCAAGAAGAACCTCAGCCAGTCCGCTCATACTGATACCGCCGATGCCGATAAAATGAACGGCGATGGGTTTTTGGAAGTCTATCTGATACATAGTATTATTCTCCTGTTCATGTTCATTTATGAATCTGTTCCTATTATAACTCTAACCGTATAAAATGAAAAGTATTTCTTAAATTGAAGGATCAAGGCGAAATGTGATATATGATAAAACATAGTAAAAACATGTGCAATTACTCCAAAAAAAATAAATATAAAGCTAAATTATTGTAAAAAATGTTCACTAATATAGTGAAGTATGGTATAATGGAAAATCATAACATACAAGGGGTGAATGCATGATGATGAAAAAAGAAATGATTGCCATGCTTCTGGCTGGCGGTCAGGGCAGCAGACTTGGTGTGTTGACAGAGAAGGTTGCTAAACCGGCTGTCGCTTTTGGCGGAAAGTACCGGATTATCGATTTTCCGCTGAGCAACTGCATCAATTCTGGCATTGATACAGTTGGTGTTCTGACCCAGTATCAGCCTTTGCGCCTGAACACTCACATTGGAATCGGTATTCCGTGGGATCTGGATCGGAACGAAGGTGGTGTTACAGTACTGCCTCCTTATGAAAAAAGTACTAACAGTGAATGGTATACAGGAACAGCTAATGCTATTTTTCAGAATCTTGATTATATGGAACAGTATAATCCGGATTATGTTCTGATACTTTCGGGAGATCATATCTACAAGATGGAT